>SYCV01000175.1 GCA_005786805.1 Planctomycetia bacterium
AGTCCAGCAGTCGTGCTCCGCGATCATTGCCTTGCCGGATGATGGTTTGAGAAATCCCATGATCAGACGGAGAGCGGTGGATTTTCCCGCGCCATTGGGCCCCAACAGACCATATACTTCGCCGGGGGAAATATGCATATTTAGCGAGTTCAGAGCGTGGAAATCACCATAGCATTTCGAAAGATCCAGGGTTTTCAAAAGCATGGAACACCGTGTTTGGCTATGACTCTCAATGATTCAAATATTCTACGAATCATTAATAGCATGGTTGGGATTATTTCGAACCAAACTTCAAAAAACTTGGCTAATTTGCGTAAACCTTAGCCTACCATTGACCCGGGGGGGCAATTTCTGGCATTATTCAACCATATATTCAATGAGGTTGAGCCATGGACGGTGCCAGTAAAACCCATAATTTTAGTGATTGGATGAAACATCTCTGGTGTGAGATTCTTTTTCCCGCCAAAGATATTGTTTCATTGGAGAAGGGCAAGCTATCCCATCGATTGATTCTTTGTTTTGTCGCGATCACCTTACTGTTTTGCAGGCTTGATTTTTCATTGTTCGAGCCAGATGAAACCCGCTATGCGGAAATTCCACGCGAAATGCTGGCAAATGACGAATGGTTGGTACCGCTTTTAGGTGGTGAGCCCTATCTAGATAAACCACCCCTGCTTTATTGGCTCACTATGCTCTCTTATAAATCCTTTGGTGTGGGAGTTTGGCAGGCCCGGCTAATTCCAATACTAGCATTGTTCCTATGTTTGATTTTAACTTACGAGCTTGGGAAAAAAATAATTGGGTCTGTGGAGGCTTTTGCAGGGACTTTGCTTTTATGTCTCTGCCCCGGTTTCATCATCATGGGAAAACTGCTGGTGCTGGATGGATTATTATCCATGTGTGTACTTGGGGCATTACTTTCGGGATTGCTTGCTATTAGAAACACTGAGTTTTCCATGGGTTGGTGGGTTGCCTCAGGAATATTCGCTGCCCTTGGCGTTATAACAAAAGGTCCCATCGCAATCGTCTTGACCGCCCCGTGCTTTTACCTGATCACAAAAATCGATGACAGGTTTTCGAAACCATCCATCAAGGCTTGGGGAATCTGGTTCGTATCATCCCTGCTGATATTCTCGCCTTGGTTCATAATGGTTGCGATTCGAAGGCCGGAATTTTTATCCCATTTCGTGTGGGAACATCATGTGATGAGATTTCTGGAACCGTTTGATCATCAACGGGGCGTGTTCTTCTATGTTCCGGTTTTGCTCGGTGGAATGATGCCTTTGGTTTTTATTTTATGGCCTTGGATGAAGTCAATCCAATCGGTGCAGCCGGAACAGAGGTCCACCCGGTCAAAGGAAACAGGTTTTTTATTGCTTGCGGGTTTCTGGTGCGTGTTTTTCTTCAGTTTGTCCGGATGCAAATTACCAACATACATACTGCCTGCATTTCCACCATTGGCACTGATGTTCGGAGCTTTCCTGGTCCGCAATCATTATTTGGAACAAAAGTTTACCAGGTTGGTCGCTGGTGTTTGCTTTATTCTGTTGTGCTTTTCCCAATGGATTGTTCTACCTTGGTATGCCGATTATAGATCCCCCATGGTTGCGCGAAATATTGTCAATGATCTTTGCAAGGATGAAAACCAAGAGGTGGCTTGTTATCCAAGAGAATGCAATGCCCTGGCTTTTTATCTGGGCAGGGATGACTTTAAAAATTTCCGCAGCAAGGATTTTGACGAGTTCAGGGAAGCGTTGTTATCCAGGGAAAAGACCGTGGTGTTTTGCACTCACCGGCATGCCCTTCAAGGTTTAAAACAATTGTTGCCTGACATGCTGGAGGTGCATCAGGAATACCGGATTAATTTGAAAGAGCCGGGCTTTCTACCTAAAGATCTCGCTAAAAAAGTGCCCAAAATACTTGGCGAGACGGCGTTGGGACTATGTGACATCGCGGTGATAGGTCACAAGGCCCCAGAAACAATTCGGACTGCAAGTTACAAGCCCGAAAGTGTTGGCCGGAAATCTCAAACCCCGAGTAAACCCAGATAAGATCCATACATTCTTGCAATGAGAAAAATAATAAATCCTGCGGTGCATAACCATACAAGTCCCCCCATGATGTAAAAAATAAGGGAGAGCTGCCTGCCGGCTTCCTCGGAATGCTGCAACGCAAGTCGTTTGCATGTTTCCGGGATTGATCCAGATTCCTCAGCCACTTCAATTGATGCCAGAAATTCCTCCGGGAAAATATTGCAATGGGATAAAGCCCTGGCCACGGGCTGCCCTTTTTTCACCGATGCAAGGATTGGTTGGCATGCTTTTATAAAAGCTTCATTTGCTGTGATTTCCATGCTTAGCCTGATGGCTTTTTTCACCGACATCGGTGAGTCGAGCGTGAGGCCAAGGCCGATTGAAAATTTCCCCAGTGCGCTTTCCTTCAGGTATGAGCCCACAAGTGGCAGGTTGATCAACATGGCCGATACCTTGGATTTGAAGGCACCATTTGTGAGAATTGTTCTCCAAATTAAAAATCCCATAGTCATTATGCCAAGGATGATAGCGATAAAGAAAATCGATCCCATGGGCCCTTTTAATCCAAATCCCAAGGGGTCATATTCGGGGCGCCCTTGTTCCTTGGGAAGAAAACTGAGCACAAGAATTAGAACAGCAATAACTGCAACCGCCATGCCTAGTTGGAAAACGGGCATTGTGATCTGGCTTTTCAACCTGCGTTGTAGCATTGCCTGCTCGCCATAGTGCCTGGAAAGTTCCCCCAGGATCTCAGCTAGACTTCCGGTTTCCTCACCTACCTGGATCATGGAAAGCATAAGCAGCGGGAAAAGTTTTGAATGTTGATTAAAGCTTTCATAAAGGGTTTCGCCCCTGGAAATTGAAAGGGCCATTTCACCGCAGGCATTTGAAAGGTGGGAATTGCCTCTTTTTTGCTCCATTTTCAAGATTTTGACAGGATCAAGCCCTGAGTGGAGTCCCCGGGACAAAGTCCTGCAGAAGTTCTCAAGTGTGGATGGGCCAAGTTCCTGGGAAAACAAAATAAACCTCTTTCAAAATAATGCTTTTTAAAATTAGAAAGCAGATGTTTTGGCAGACTATAATGAAACTTGTTTGATAACATCAGTTGGATATTGTAATTGCTAATGAGCACAGAACATACATTTTTGGAAAATTTTAAAGGCATGGTGAGCTTATTTCCATTGCCGAATGTGGTGTTGTTTCCCCGTGTGATTCAGCCTTTGCATATATTTGAACCAAGATACAAGCAGATGGTTGAGGATGCGCTTGAGAATGATCGCCTTATTGGAATGTGTTTGATTCATCCCATGGGTGGTCATGAATTTTCAAACCATCCCTCCATATTCCATGATATTTGCATTGGTAAAATTACCCAGGAGGAAAGGCTTCCGGATGGAAGGTTTAACCTCCTGTTGCAGGGTCTGACTCGGGCGAAAATCATTGGGGAAGAAAAAAGCGGAAAGCTTTACAGAATAGCCAAGGTTGAGCTGATTGATGATTTGCCAATTCCATCCCAGGAGGTCGCAACGCGTTTGCGTGGGAAACTGCTTAAACAAATGTCAAAATGGTTTTCCCATCAACCCACCGCCAAAGAACAGCTTGAAAGATTGGTCAATAGTGACTTGAGCCTTGGTAACCTATGTGATGTGTTTAGTTTCGCGCTTCCATTAAGCGTGGAAATGAAGATTCATCTTTTGCAGTTGGTTGCCGAGGAAAGGGCCATGCTGCTGTTGGAATTGATAGAGCAGATGACACCCGCAAAGAGTAAAAATCAGCCAGTCCACCACGATTTGAAAAAGTACCCGCCTGATTTCAGCATTAACTGACAGTTTCAAGCAATGTGGCGATTCCCTGGCCGCCACCAATACACATGCCAACAAGCGCAAACTTGGCCTTGGTCCTTTTCATTTGATGAACAACCGTGGTGATGATCCTGGCCCCGGTTGCCCCCAATGGATGCCCCAAGGATAGCCCACCACCAAGCATGTTGAGTTTCTCGGGATCGATATTCAACTCTTTTGCGACGGATAAAACCTGTGCTGCAAAAGCCTCATTGATCTCAATAATTCCAATATCATTCAATGAAAGTCCGGTTCGTTGGAGAATTTTCTGTATGGCTGGAACCGGCCCAAGTCCCATAAGCAAGGGATCATTGCCCGCGACAGCCATGGCTTTGACCTTTGCAAGTGGCGTTAGACCCAAGGCTTTGGCCTTGTGATCAGCCATGACCAAAGTGGCGGCGGCGCCAACGCTGAAGGGTGAAGCATTGCCGGCGGTTATGGTGCCAGCCTCTAAAAAGGCCGGTTTTAATTTGGCGAGTGCCGCCAAGGATGTATCCGCGCGAATGGTCTGGTCAGTTGAATAAAGTTGGTATTCGCCTGAGGGAGCATGGCCCCATGTGGGAATAATCTCATCCTTGAACAGCCCTTCCTTCGAAGCTGCCGAGGCACGCTGGTGGCTTCTCAAGGCAAAGCTGTCCTGAAGTTCCCTTGAGATTTGGAATGTCTTTGCAAGGTGTTCGCATACCATGCCCATGTTAAAGGTGTCAGCGCAATAACGCTTTAGCATCTGGGGGCTAAGTTCGGGAATGGTATCCCATCCCGCCTTGTGCATATGTTCAACGCCACCGGCGACTGCAACCTCGTTTTCGCCCGTTAAAATCACCCTGACCGCCTGATGAAGGGCTTCCAGGCTGGACCCGCAATTACGATTCACGGTGGTTCCACAAACCGTAAGGGGCAACCCGGCAATCAAGACCGCCTGCCTTGCGACATTGTAACCCTGTTCATTAATCTGCCTGGCACATCCCCAAAAGACATCATCAATCATCTTGGGGTCGATACCGGATCGTTCAACAAGGTTTTCAAGGATTGACGCACTCAGGTCATCGGGTCTGACAAATCTGAAAATACCCTGCTCAGGATGTGCGCGAGCCACGGGTGATCGCACTGCCTGAACTATCCAAGCTTCGGTCATGGGGAGGATCCTGTTTTTATTTGGCGCTGGCGGAACTGTTTTTATCGGAAATACAATAAAGCGAGTTCCATGTACGGATGAAGATTTCGCCTTTGGAAATCGCAGGCGATGCATAACACATTTCACCAAGTTCATTCTTGGAAAGAATCTCGAACTTGGGGCTGGCTTTTACGACCCAGGTGTTTCCATCATCATCAGCGATATAAAATTTGCCATCGCCATACACGATAGAGGCATGATGTTTTTTTCCAAGCTTCTCCATCCAAAGTCTTTTACCAGTCTTTGATTCAATACAGCCTAGATATCCGGTGTCTGATACCACATAGAAATGCCCGTCATGGGCGATGGGCGAGGGGACATAAGAGGCGCCCTTGGGACCGTTTTCCTTGTGGGGGATGTGCCAAACGACATGGGACTTGGTGACATTTCCCCGG
>SYCV01000176.1 GCA_005786805.1 Planctomycetia bacterium
AAACTGGACCTTCCAGAAACCAGGAAAAAGATCGCCGAGCTTGATGGCGAAATAAATGCCCTGCGAAGAAAAATGGAAGATGAGGCATCCAAGCTTGCGTATGATGATCCCGCATTGCAGCCTGCCAAGGGAGAAACCAAGGTTGCAGAGGATATATGGTTTGAAGATGAATTCCCCAAGGGAAGCAAGGTATTTGCAAGTCCTGGATTACCGCTGGAACTGGTTGATGCCAAAAAGGGCAAGGTCTTCAGTGGCAACAAGGCCATTCGCAGATCGGATGCCGGGTTGGCACAGGATGTGTGCGAAAATAGGTCACCGGTCACCATTCAAGAAGGCAGTGTGCTTTTTGCCCATGTCTTTCTCCAGGATGGAAGACTTCCAAAATCCATCATGCTGCAGTATCACTCCACCGGTTGGCTGCATCGCGCCGTTTGGGGCGATTACAACATCATTCCATGGGGTAAAGCCAACACCACGGAGCGGGTCAACATGGGCCCACTTCCCTCCGCCGGAAAATGGGTGCGCCTTGAAGTACCTGCTGAAAAACTCGGGCTAAAAGCCGGCACAACCATCAATGGCTTTGCTGTAACCCAGTTTGGCGGAATTGTCTTCTGGGATAAGGTAGGCATCACTGGCAAAAAAGATCCCGCCACCGATCCTGCCCAATCCTTCGCGGCATGGTGGCAGCAGCAAACAGGTAGGGACCAACCCGAAGCCACCAGCGAAGTGGCACTTCTTGTCAAACAGGGCCCCGCTAAAACCACTGATAAAAACCAAGTCAACAAGGTAAGAGCTTTCTATCTCGCCAACCATTGCTCCATGACCAAGGCACAGTTGAAACCATCCCTGGCAAAGCTTGATGAACTCTCCAAAAAGAAAACCGCGTTGGAACAATCCGCTCCCGGTACCACCATCTTCAGGGAACTACCAAAGCCCCGCGACAGCTTTGTCATGGTACGCGGTTTGTATAACAAACCAGGCGAAAAAGTTGAACCCAACACTCCCTCAATTTTCCCGCCCCTTAAAAAAGCCGATCCGCAGAAACGAGCCAACAGACTCGACCTTGCAAACTGGCTGATTTCTCCCGAACACCCCCTCACATCAAGGGTCATGGTCAACAGGTTTTGGCAGCAGGTATTTGGCACAGGCATCGTCAAATCAAGTGGCGACCTCGGAACCCAGGGCGAACTACCCTTCCACCCCGAGCTTCTTGATTGGCTCGCATCGGATTTCCAATCCACCGGCTGGGATGTCAAGAAACTCATGAAAATGCTTCTAACCTCCGAGGCATTCCAACAGGTTTCAAGTGTATCGCCCGAACTGCTTCGCAAAGACCCTGAAAACAGATTGCTGGCGCGTGGCCCTCGCATCAGGCTCGATGCGGAACAAATCCGTGATAACACCCTTTTCACCAGCGGCTTGATCAACTTCGAAATGGGCGGGCGGGGAACCATGCCGTACCAGCCACCCAATATCTGGGAACCCGTGGGCTTCACCGGTTCCAACACCCGCAACTATAAACAAGACACCGGGGCCAACCTTTATCGCAGAAGCATCTATGTATTCATCAAGCGCACCGCGCCCGCGCCATTCATGGCGAATTTCGACCAACCCAACCGCGAGGCACTTTGCGCCAAGCGCGAACGCAGCAACACCCCCCTGCAAGCCCTGCAACTCATGAACGATGTCCAGCATTTTGAAGCTGCCCGAAAACTCGCTGAAAGACTTATCACCGATGGTGGTGGTGATGCAGGAAATCGTATTGAGCTTGCCTACAAGATCATCCTTTCAAGGCTCCCCTCAACCGAGGAAAAATCAATTGTTATGGAGGGGCTCCAAAAACATCTGGCCCGCTACAAGGCAGATCCGAAAGCTAGTGCCCTAGTAGTCAAGGTGGGCGAGTCCAAAATCAAGGAAGGCATCAATGAGCCTGAACTCGCCGCCTACACCATGCTTGCAAACACGCTTCTCAACCTCGATGAAACTGTGAACCGAAACTAAACGGAACAACCCATGAACCCATTTTTAGAAAACCAGATGCTGCAGACCCGAAGGCAATTCTTTGGCAACCAGGGCCTCAGGCTTGGTTCCCTTGCTCTTGGCCTGATTATGGCGGACAGCAAAAAATCCAGGGCACAACAGGTGCATATGCCCATCGCGGGGCTGCCCCATCACAAGCCCACGGCAAAATCCATCATTTATTTCCATATGAATGGCGCCCCCTCCCAGATCGACCTCTGGGATTACAAGCCCATCCTCAAGGACTTTTTCAACAAGGACCTTCCCCCCTCCGTGCAGGGTGGCCAGCGACTTTCCACCATGACCAGCGGCCAGGCCCGCTTCCCCGTCGCGCCATCAAAGTTCAACTTCACCCAGGAAGGAAAATGTGGCAGGTGGATCAACAGCGATCTTCTCCCATACACCTCAAGGATTGTTGATGATATCGCGGTCATCAAATCCGTTTTCACCAACGCCATCAACCATGATCCAGCATGCACCTTCGTGATGACAGGCAGCGAAGTGCCGGGAAAACCCAGCATCGGTTCCTGGCTCGCCTATGGCCTGGGCAGCGAAAACAACAACCTTCCCTCATTTGTGGTCTTCACCCCACGCTTCCCCGAGGGCAGTAACGGCCAGGCATTGTTCACCCGCATGTGGAGCAGTGGTTTTCTTCCAACACGATTCAACGGAGTAGCATTGCGTGGCACAGGCGACCCTGTGCTTTATCTCCGAAACCCCGAGGGCGTTTCCTCCGATGATCGCAGAACCATGCTCGATACCATGCAAAAACTCAATCAACGCGAGTTGCAGCAATTGGGCGACCCGGAAATCCAAACCCGTATCTCACAGTACGAAATGGCCTTCCGCATGCAATCCAGCGTGCCCGAACTTACCGACCTTTCATCTGAAAGCAAACGCACCCTGGAAATGTACGGCCCGAATGTCACCACCCCGGGCACCTTCACCCACAGCGCCATCATGGCACGCAGACTCGTCGAGCGAGGCGTAAGGGTCGTGCAACTTTTCCATCGCGGCTGGGACCAACATTCCGCCCTACCCTCGCAATTGGGCAACCAGTGCAAGGATACCGAGCAGGCCACCGCGGCTCTCGTCATGGATTTGAAACAACGCGGCCTTCTCAATGAAACCTTAGTTGTTTGGGGCGGTGAGTTTGGCAGGACGGTTTACTCCCAAGGCACCCTCACCAAGGAAAATTACGGCAGGGATCACCACCCCAGAAACTTCTGCATGTGGATGGCGGGAGGCGGAACTAAGCCGGGTATCTCTTACGGTGAAACTGATGATTTCAGCTATAACATCACCAAAAACCCCGTTCATATCAACGACCTGAACGCAACCATCCTTCATTGCATGGGCATTGATCACGAGCAGTTCACCTACAAGTTCCAGGGATTGGACCAAAGACTCACCGGTGTCGAACCCCAGAATGTGATCAAGGATTTACTTGCTTGATCAAAACTTTTGCGCGAGAGGGTATCATGGTTACACTAAAAAAATTCAGGGATGCTTTGGCCGGTAACCCAGGCACAGCGATGCAATTCATGCTGCCCGACCATAGCTTCATCCCACCCCACTTCCACATCACCGAAGTTGGCAGGGTTCAAAAAGATTTCATCGATTGTGGCGGTACCTCAAGGGCGCTTACCACCTGCCTGCTGCAAGTCCTCGTGGCTAACGACACGGATCACAGGCTTAATACCACCAAGCTCGCGGGCATCTTCAACTTTGGAAACAAGCTTTTCACCTCGGATGATATCCCAGTCGAAGTGGAATATGAACAGGATGCGATCTCCCAGTTTCCTCTGGCTGATATTGAGATCACCCCCGCTGGACTTTTGTTCGTTCTTGGCTCCAAGCATACTGCCTGCCTGGCACCCGACAAATGTGGCATCGGTGTTCCAAGCACCACAAAAACAGGCTGCACACCCAACACCGGCTGCTGTTAAATCAATCAAAACCTCAAGGAATTGATTTTTCCCGCGATCGCTTGCGCCAAGGCAAGATGCCCTGCTTCATCCAGGTGGATTCCATCTATTGGGCTAACGCTGCAATGCTTTGCCGCGTCAAGGAAATGGGATGCGGTATTGGTTGCCACCTGTTGCACATGAAACGCAAGCTGCCTGGATTTCTCCTCGGCACCCGAGAACAAATCGGCCTTGGATGGTGCAGCCGCGATCAAGGGTGGTGAGATCAACAGTATCTGCGGTGCCTTTCCATTGATTCCCGATCCACTTTGCAGGATTATTGAAACAAGCATCGCCACCCCTTCGGAAATATCAAACGCGGAAAGGCCAAAGCGGTGTTTGCAATCATTTGTTCCCAGCATCATCACGACCAAATCGATGGGGGCCTGGGAATCCAGGCAGGGGCGAAGGTAGGTCATGCCATTCTTGGCGATGCGGGTTGGATCATCGAGCACTGTGGTTCTGCCATTAAGCCCTTCCTCGATGATGAAGAAAGAATCACCCAGAAGGTTTTGCAAAAGGCCGGTCCAACGGATTTGTTTGGGATAACGATTCCCGGTACCGGGGACATAACCCCAGGTGTTGGAATCGCCAAAACAAAGGATATTTTTCATTTTCAATTCCTTGGTGACAGAGTTTGATCAAGTAGTGAAGCTATTTTATGAATTAGCTAGGCCCCTTCGATAAGCTCAGGGACCGGAATTTGGTTTCGGCCATTGGTTTTCAAATCTCGTAACTGTGATCTTCCACTCTCGGCCAGTGAGCCTGTCGAACTGGCTAGCCTTTTCCCTCACCCTTCGACAAGCTCAGGGTCCGAAAACTTTACTCTACCCTTCGACAAGCTCAGGGACCGGAATTTGGTTTCGGCCATTGGTTTTCAAATCTCGTAACTGTGATCTTCCACTCTCGGCCAGTGAGCCTGTCGAACTGGCTAGCCTTTTCCCTCACCCTTCGACAAGCT
>SYCV01000177.1 GCA_005786805.1 Planctomycetia bacterium
ATTTTTGGCCGGGCATCCCACGCGGGAGTTTATCCTGAAAAAGGCATTTCCTCGATCATGGTAGCAAGTATTGCCCTGGCAAAGATCCAAAATGAGGGATGGTTCGGAAAAATCCAGAAAAAAGAAGGTGAGGGAACATCCAACATTGGGGTTTTCTCCGGCAAAGACATGGCGAGCGCGGGTGATGCGACAAATGTTGTGACAGATTATGTCTATTTAAAGGGAGAGGCCAGGAGCCATGACTCCAAATTCATTAAGGTAATTCGCCAGCATTACCAGGATGCCTTTAATCATGCCGCAACTAAGGTCTTGGATGATAAAAAGAGGAATGCCAAGGTCAAGTTTCATTTTGCACAGGATTATTTCCCCTTCAAGCTGAAGGAGAATGAGGAAGTGATCAAAAAAACGCTTCGTGCCTCCAAGAATCTTGGATACGAATCAATACTTAAAACCGGAAACGGTGGACTGGATGCCAACTGGCTTGTAAGACACGGAATCCCAACTGTCACCTATGGTGCCGGTCAAAACAACATTCATACAGTTGAGGAGTTCGTCGATACAGAAGCATTTTGGCGCGGATGCCAGTTCACTGTTGAACTGGCCAAAATTTCCTTAGATTAAATAAAAAAGTTTTCAACAGTTAATGTTAAATTCTGATGAAGACATAATCTCGTTATCCGAATTAAATGGTTAACTTCTTTATTTTTTGTTATTCAAACATAAAGAATGATTTACTGATCCGTACACTGGAGATCAAAGAGCATGTTGCGTGCCCGAACCTTGCGTGAAAAATTCAACAACCGCATTTTCAGCGCGGTTCATGGTAACAACATCGTTTACAACACCTGTTGGGAAGATCCGGCACTTGACCGGGAAGCCCTGAAATTCAACTCCGGGGACAAAGTCCTCATGATCACCAGTGCAGGTTGCAACGCACTGGATTATCTTCTAGCCGGCGCGGGTGAAGTGCATGCGGTGGATGTAAATCCCATACAAAACGCCCTTTTGGAACTTAAAAAAACCGCGATATTGAATCTTGGTTACGGGGATTTCTTTTCTCTTTTTGGTGAGGGCCAAAACACCGCTGCACGGGTGATTTATGAAAAATCGCTAAAGGCTAACCTTTCACCACCTGCAAGGGAGTATTGGGACAAAAACATCTCGCTATTTTTCGGTAAAGGCTGGCGCAAATCTTTTTATTACCGTGGAACATCCGGACTCCTCGCAAAATTGATACTGACCCACGCGCATGTCTTCCAGCGATTGAAAAAACCCATACAGGAATTACTCGCAGCAAAAACCATTGAAGAACAATGTGAGGTTTATGAGAATAAAATAAAAGCTCGCATCTGGACACCTTGGATGAAATGGTTCCTCAGCAGGAATATGACACTCAATCTGATGGGGGTGCCCGGCCCGCAAAAAGAACAAATCACCCACCAATACCCCGGTGGTGTTGCAAAGTACATCCAAGATTCCGTCGAGGCGGTGATCACCAAGCTTCCCTTTCAAAACAACTACTTTTACAGGGTTTATATTGAAGGAAAGTACACCCGGGATTGTTGCCCCGAATACCTCAAGGAAAACAATTTCACCACTCTACGCGAAAAAGTGCAAAATCTACATATCAACACGAACACCCTGACAGGTTACATGAAATCCAGCGGAAAAATGTTTTCGAAATTCATACTTCTTGACCACATGGATTGGATGAGCAGCCATAATCCCGAGGCCCTGGCTGAGGAATGGAGCGAGATTCTTGCAAAATCAGCCCCTAACTCAAAGGCCATTTTCCGAAGTGCCGGGATCAAAGTCAAATACCTGGACCAACTCAAGGTGGATTACAAAGGAGCTCGTGTTGAACTAGGAACCCTTTTGAAATACGACACGGATCTTGCAGCACGATTGCATCCCAGTGACCGAGTGCACACCTATGCCAGTTTTTACATAGCAGAACTGCCATCCTGAGGACCAAACCAATGGGTTTTATTTCCGACCTTAAAATCCTTTACCATATGGTTTGCGCCAAAAACAACGGAGTGAACCATGAGCAAAGGCTGGAAAACTTCTATTCCAGCCAGATGGACCATTATGATGATTTCAGGCGCAGGTTACTTCATGGAAGGGAACAAATGATGGGGCTTCTTCCCTTTTCCAAAGGAGCGAACCTTATCGACATGGGCGGAGGGACAGGCCATAATATTGAAGCCCTTGCCCCCAGACTTAACATCTTGAATTCAGTTGTCATCGTTGACCTATGCAACTCCCTACTTAATATTGCCAAAAAGCGAATTGAAAACAAAAAATGGGGAAATGTATCAACCGCCCACGCTGACGCAACCCAATTCAAACCTGAATTTCAAAAGGCTGACGCGATCACTTTTTCCTACTCTCTCACCATGATCCCAAACTGGTTTGAAGCCATTAATCACGCATATTCATTATTGAAACCTGGCGGCATCATCGGTGTTGTGGATTTTTATGTCTCCAGGAAATGGGTCTCCAAAAACAACACCAAGCACTCAGCTTTAACCAGGGCTTTCTGGCCTAATTGGTTCGCTTACGACAATGTGTTCCTTTCCCAAGATCACCTGCCATATCTTCAAAGCAAATTCCAAGCACTCAACCTGATTGAAAAAAAAGGATTTGTACCTTACATGTTTGGGCTTAAGGCCCCCTACTACATTTTCATAGGTCAAAAACCACTGGAATCAGATTGATTTGAACTCCCATTTTCCATCAATCCTTCGGGATCCCTCATGGACTTTAAGGACATGTTTCACGGGTAACGCGCAATAAAGGTGGGGAAACAATCCTTTTCCTGCAGCTTCTTCCTCCCGTAAAAACGGTTTCAATTGACCAATGTCGATTTCCAACGCAAAGACCCCTTTTGAATTCGAATAGAATTTATTTGCCGCCCAATCGAGTTGATGCCGGTATGACAGATGAATGAATCCTTCCGATGTGTAATTTGAAGGACTATAAAACTCATCGACAAAGCCACCCCAGACAACAGGATCAACCAGCATGAAGGCATTATCCATTTGCGGTAATTTCCTTGGTCAATCTGGATGGGGTAACGGGGTGCCGCTAGCGCGCAACCGCTCAAGATCTTTTTTGACAGCCAACTGGTGTGGGTTAATTTCAAGGGCACGCTGGTAAAGAACCAATGACCGGTCTGGTCTATTCAACTTTTCATAAACAAAGGCAAGTTCAACAAGCGTTCTAGTATCAGATGGATCAAGGGAGAGCGCCTGCTGATAACGCGACTGCGCCCTGGGCATATCACCCATGGTTTTCCAAATCCAGCCATCCTCCGCATAAGCAGCGGCACAATTGGGATTTTTTGCGAGCCAATCCTCCACCCCCTTCACTGCCTCATCCTGGCGATTTTGATTCATCAATAAGACAGTCAAGGCATGCCTTGCCCCTGCGTGATTCGGACTTCGGACTATGCATTCCTTATAGCATTTTTCAGCGTCGTACGGTCTTCGAAGATAATCATAGGTCTGCCCAAGATTATAATAAATTCCAGGGTCCGCAGGTTGTAACTGGAGAGCTGCCTGGAAACTTTCCTGAGCATCACTGTACCGGCCCATTTTGAAAAGTTGCATGCCATCATTGTGGTAATCCTTGACCAACTCCTGATTGGTCTGGTTACATCCAACGATGCCTAGGATAATTATAAAATACAACCACCTGAACATAAAACCCTCCGGAAGATGGTTGCATAGATAAAATCAGGTACCATGGGAAGTCGAGTTTTTAAAAACCGAAGGAGCATAAGTATCAAATGTTGAAAATGCGATTTTGCATAGCAATTATTGCGATAATAAACCTCGAAACGCAAGTCCCCCAGTTTGCCCAAGCTGAAGAAAAATCATTCCCCCCTGCCCCGATCAAGGAAATATTGGATATTGGGTATTTTGAGGGAAAAGACAAAGATTCATCCAAGCACAAACTAGACATTTATCTCCCTTCAAAGCCACAAAACGCGCCTGTTTTTTTCTTCGTGCATGGGGGGGCATGGGTGCAGGGCGACAAAAATTTCCTGGGCATCTATTCCGCCATTGGACGATTAGCTGCTCAAAATGGCATGATAGGCGTTGTTATAAGTTATCGACTCACCCCCAAGGTAAAGCATCCCTCACATGCCGAGGATGTCGCGCGCGCCATTTCCTGGACAACCAAAAACATAAAAAACTACGGCGGTGACCCTGAGAGAATTATTCTTTGTGGTCATTCCGCAGGGGGCCATCTTGTGAGTCTCGTTTCATGCGACCAGACTTATTTCAAAAAAGAAGATATAAACCCAAATTCAATCAAGGGTGTAATATCTATTAGTGGTGTTTATGAAATTCCTCAATTATTACTTGGAAATGTTTTCGGGAAAGATCCTCAAAACAAAATCAAGGCCTCACCGATCACCCATGTTAGAAAAGAGCTCCCACCATTTTTGTTACTTTGCGCCGACAAGGAATTACCCTTGTGCACAAAAACAGATTGTCAAAAATTTCAAAAAGCCCTGATTGACAACGGGAACAGCGTGATTTTTGAGGAAATCTCATCTAATAACCATATGAAAATGGTTTTTGACGCTGGAAATCCAACCAGAAAGGTCGCGAACCTTATTCTTCAATTCTGCAAACAAGTTGCCACTCAAAACAAAAATCAATGAATTCATCAAGTATTCCCATAATCGGCAGACTTGCCCCCTCACCAACTGGTGCCCAGCATGTTGGAAACGCAAGAACTTATGTGATTGCCTGGCTGGCCTCCAGGACAAAAAATGGCATCATCCATCTACGAATCGAAGACATAGATTCCCCACGCATAAAAAAAGGGGCGGATATTCAAGCTGTCCAAGATCTAAAATGGCTTGGAATTGATTGGGACCACGAAATCCTTGTGCAATCAACAAGGATTACACATTATGAGGATGCATTAGAATTTTTGAAGTCCAAAGAATTGGTATATCCATGCACTTGCACACGCAACGATGTTCTTAGGGCCGCCAGCGCTCCCCATGAAGATGGGCAAGACACTGCTTATCCTGGCATTTGCGCATATCGGTCCGCAAAAGACACTTTGGACCTTCTTGACAAAAATTTTTGCTGGCGTTTTCGCTGCCCCCGAAAAGAACCTGATTTCATCGATCAATTCAAAGGACCAATAATCGGCAAAGAAGTTACCCCACCAAACGATTTTGTAGTCTGGCGGCAAATTTGCAACAATTCATCAAGGCTTTCCTCACCCTCATATCAACTTGCAGTGGTGATTGATGATGCCTTCCAAAAAGTCAACCAAGTTGTTCGTGGTGATGACCTTGTCTCCTCCACCCCAAGGCAGTTATGCATTTACAAAAGCCTGAATCTTATTGCGCCTGATTTCATACACCTTCCACTTGTGGTTGGGGAAGATTGTAGAAGGCTTGCCAAAAGGCACGGAGACACCAGGCTTGCCGCTCTTCGCGAGCATGGAGTAAAACCCGAAAACCTTCTGGGACTTATCGCCTATTCATGCGGCTGGCTGGAAAAACCAACCCCTATCTGCCTGAGGGAATTAACCACATTGTTTGACTTGAAAAAAATACCAAACACGCCATTCGTCCTGACAAACGAACTTTTGAAAGCGATTGGTTATGATGTATGATTTAAGCGGCTTTTCGGATTTGCATTGATTTTTGCCACGCAACCTGTCTGGTCAATCCCTCATCCAGGGATACTTTTGGATTCCAGCCGAAATCCTTGACGGCTTTTGCTATATCAGCCCCGGTTGACCGCTGGTCTCCCGCCCTGGCCTGTTCCTGTTTTATCCGGGCCTTGCACCCGGTGATTTTTTCAAGTCTGTTGATTATTTCCCAAACTGATGCGATTTCTCCACCCCCGATGTTATAAGTCTCACCATCCGGCGATTGTATTGCCGCAATGGTGGCATCTACACAATCAGAAACATAAGTGTTCCCACGCGATTGCTGTCCATCGCCAAAAACAGTGATGGTTTCACCTTTCAACATTGAGTTTATGAAGATGTTATATCCCATGTCAGGCCTTTGCCTTGGCCCATAAACGGAGAAGTATCTCAATACTGATAAAGGCAATCCAAATTCTTCCCTGAAAGCATGGCACAAATTTTCCGATGCCAACTTGGTGACACCATATGGCGAACTTGGCTTTGTTGGCATCAATTCATTGCCAGAGCTAAATTTCCCATAAACGGAGGAAGTGGATACATAGATGAATTTTTTCAATGATTCGGATTTTCTAAGGGAATCAAGAAGTCTTTGGGTGGCCAGCAGATTACAGGAGGAATAAAGATTGAAATTTTTCCAACTTAGAACAAGTCCCGCCATTGCTGCCAGATGAAAAACAACCGAGATATTTTCCGTGACAGAGGCAAGGTCATCCTCCCGTAGATCCAACTCTTGGAAACTGAAGTTTTTTCTTAACTTGAGCGAAGCCAGATTATTTTCTTTGATTTCACGGGGATAATACGGAATAAAAGCATCCAAGCCAACAACTTCGTGGCCCATGTCCAAAAGTTGCTCACATAGATGGGAACCAATAAAACCAGCAGCACCAGTGACCAGGCAACGCATGGGCGTCCTTCCCATATTTGACAATTATCCTATCTTCCGGCTTCATACCGGAATTTCCCACGGGAGGCTATCAAGATTCCTTGAAAGGCGCAATGCAGACATTCATCAGCATGAAATTGAAATTTAAGAAATGAAATAGCCCAAAACCAACAATCTAACCATTCCAAACATAGTTCACTATCTTTTTGCCCCAGACCTTAATTTTAGCTCCCCTACCCAGTATTCCTCTTTGCGAACTTTTTGAACAGGGCTTACTCCACAGCATCCACCAGAGCATTTTGAATTAGTGGAAATTTTCCTGCCCAGATAGCATGCAGAAAATACCACGATGACCAAGACTACAACGGATTGCCAATCCATGAATTCATTTCCCCTGTTATCTTCTCTCTTATAAGAATAGCATACCAAGCTGGAAAGTTAGCAATGCCGCCAAGTATGCCAGCCCTGTCATGTATAAAAAAGTAAATGCGGGCCAATACCAACTACCTGTCTCCTGCCTTATCACCATCAGGGTGGAACCACATTGGCAACAAAGTGCAAAAAAGACCATGATCGACAGGGCCGCTGGAATATTAAACAACAAAGGTTGGTCAGGATCATCATTCCAATGCACCTTGGGAAGGATTTCCTGCAACTGCTCCTCATCTTTGGAATCTTTACCAAGCCCAAATACAATACTCAATGTACCCACCACAACCTCCCGGGCCGGAAAGCTTGCAAGGGTGGCAACTCCTATGCGCCAATCCCAACCCAAGGGCTTGACAATCGGCTCAATCAGGTGCCCGGCCCTTCCAAGAAAGCTATTTTTTTTCCATTGCAATAATAAGGCATCCTGCTCGGCCTTGTTTTCTGTTTGAGCGATAAGCGCGGGATAATTCTCCCCTGTCGGGGAAACACATGGAAAATAAAGGACAGCCCAGATTATCACCATTGTGGCGGCAATAAGAGTTCCGGCCCTTTTCAAAAAAGAGAGTGAAGCTTCATATATTCTTGCAAAAACAACCCTTAGGGATGGCATTTTATAGACAGGAAGCTCCATTAGAAATGGCGCTCCCTTGCCCTTGAGAATCGTGCTCTTAAAAAGTGTCGCAGCAATTGGCGCGGTGATGAATCCCACGCAATACATCAAAAAAAGCATCATTCCCGGAAACCAAATCGGATATCCATCAGTCAAGAAAGCCCCGATAAAAAGCACATAAACAGGCAGCCTTGCGGAACAACTCATCAGCGGGGCCACCAAAATAGTAGCAAGCCTGTCCCTTTTATCTTCGATAACCCTGGTTGCCAGCACGCCGGGAACTGCGCATGCAACTGAGGAAAGAAGCGGGATGAATGATTTGCCACTAAGCCCGCATTTCGCCATCACACGATCCATGAGAAAAGCAGCTCGGGCCATATAACCACAATCTTCAAGGATTGAAAGAAAACCAAACAAAATGATGATCTGTGGTAAAAAAACAACGACCCCACCCACACCTTCGAGAAGGCCTTCAACCAACAAACTCCGCAACATACCATCAGGAAGAAAGCTTTCAAAACTCTCACCCAAAAAATCCTTTCCTGCTCCAATCCATTCCATGAGGGGTTTTGCAAGAATGAAAAGCGCGGTGAACATTAAAAACATTATCAGAAAGAAAAAAAGCATTCCATAAACCTTGTGGGTGAGGATGCGATCAACTTTATCCGTAAACCCAACAGTCTTGTTTCCAGGCTTCCTGATGCATGGTTGCACCAACTCATGGATCCAGGCATAACGACATTTCGCCTCGATGCTTACAAGGTTGATTCCGGAGGATTTCAGAACCTGCCTGTTTTCCAGAATTGAAGCGGAGAGGCTCAATGAGAGCTTTTGCTCAAGTTGTTGGGCCAAAAAACCATCTGTTTCAAACAGTAACCTTCCCGCCAGGAAACGAGATCCTTTATTTCCCAGCAGGCCGAGAATTTTCCCCCTGCAACTTTCGATCAATTCAGAAAATAAAGGCGAGTTGGGCAAGCGCTTTTCCGACTGCGATAAAATAATGGCATCTTTCAACTCCTCCAGGCCCTTGTGCTTTGACGCATGGATCGCCACCACGGGAATACCCAGTTTTTTCGAAAGAGCCCCAAAATCAATCTCCATACCCGCGGCAGTTGCAAGATCAACCATGCTGAGTGCCAGGATCACAGGCAAACCGGTCTCAAATGCCTGGGTCGCAAGATAAAGATTTCTTTCCAAATTTGATGCATCTGCAAGAACCAGCAAAGCATCCGGCATTTTCTCCATCGGGTTTAAGCCCAGGACCAGTTCAACTGATAGAAGTTCATCCGGACTTCGTGGCGCAAGGCTGTAGGTTCCGGGGATGTCCAAGATTTCTATGACGGTGGATTTATGAACAAAGCTGCCTTTTTTTATTTCCACCGTAACACCGGGATAATTTCCAACCCGGTGGTTCAATCCAGTTAGGACATTAAAAAGTGTTGTTTTTCCAGTGTTTGGATTTCCCAGGAGCGCAATTCTATATGTTTTTGATTGGGAATTATTTTCATTCATGGATTTGAAAACCACCTAGGAAACTCGGACCACTACTCGGGCAGCTTCGGTTTTACGAATACTAAGTCGATACCCCTGGACTTTTATTTCCAAGGGATCACCCATCGGCGCAGTTGCCACCAGCTCGAATGGCTCACCTTCTATGACTCCCATTTCCATCAGTCTCTGGGCAATGGCATCATCCCCAATAATAGATGAGATGAAACCCTTGGAACCTATGGAGACTCGATCAAGGGAAAGCATGAAAAAGACCTCAATGGCCGGAAAAGAAAATTAGTGCGGTGGAGGGAAATAAAAATCAGACAACAGGACGAACCATGATAGTGCAATCAGAAAAAATACAACCAAGACTAAGCCTAGAATCACCAACTTTCAGCAAGCAGGTCTGGCCCTGCTGCAGCATGCAAAGTTTACAGCCATTCATGACACCCAACTCAGAAAGGCGAGAAACAATATTTGGGTTACCTGAGACATCGGTAACTTCGGCCCACTCACCAGATTCAAGCATATTTAGAGGGATATCATTCATATTAATTACAACTCAAAAGCTTTGTTGAGATTGCGTCTCATGATCATATTAACCCACGCCCCATAAAGGTCAAGCATTTTCTTTTTTGTTTATGAACAAATTCCCTTGCCGATCCAATATCTTTAATATACACATGTACACATATACGGAAAGGAGTTTTATTTTGGACTTTAACCCGCTTCATGACTTGCAGCATATCCTGGACAACCTGATTGAAGAGCTTTTTTCCAAAGCTTCCCTGCATTCTCCACCCATTGATGCGGAAGCACTCGTCAAAGCCAAAGCTTGGCAGTTACTTGGGTGCGAGGCACCTTTTAGCAACAGAAAAAAGAATGCCCCCGTGTTTGACGGGGCGGAATCAGAAAACGCATTTGTCAAACATCAATGGCAAGCCGCGCAATTCCTTGCGAGCGCGATTCAAAAAGAAGCCAAAATCCGATGGGAAAAACTCAATGATCATTCCAACCCGACCGGATTCTCTTTCATTAATTTTTTAGCACAGCGAATTCTGGTTCCCACTCATTGGTTCAATCCTTTGGCTTCGAAAATGGGTCACGACCTACTACAGCTTAAAAACTCGTTTAACAGTGCTGCATACGAGATTATTGCATTGCGAATGCTCGACCTTGAGGCCCCTTGCATCATCACCATCGTGGACAATTGCCATGTTTCCAAACGCAAAAGCAATTGCTGCAATCCATCAAAAACACTTCATCCAGTCGAAGAAATGGTCCTGGATTATGTGCATGAAAACAGCAGGCCAAAAAAATTAATGACCAGGGATGGCAGGTTACCGGTTGGCCGGTCCATCAACTTGACTGGCGCAGGGAAATCCTCCGAAGCATTCCCCCCGAATCGCCTGATTGATCATCGCTACGCAAGCCATTGAATTTTTAAATCACTTGATGCCTGGTATATTTTTACTGGCATGCGTTCGAGATTCTGTTTACCATCGATTATGTTGTCTATTTAAAATTAGGAGATTTTCGATGAAACTTTCACGCCTATTCGCATTCACTCTCGCCTCTTCAATCGCGGCATTCTCCCTGGGTTTTGGGCAGGACCCAAGCCAGACGGATGCTTCCAAGGCTGGCCCTGACTTCGCTTTACAAGGCGAGTATGAGGGAAGCGCGACCTTGAATTCCGGGGCTAAAAAATTTGGGGCGCAAGTCATCGCCAAGGGCGATGGAAAATTCATGATCAAGCTTCACTCAGGTGGCCTTCCCGGTCAAGCAGGCTTTGACCCGGCCGTAAAACCAATGCTTCTTTCCGCAACAACCAAGGATGGCAAAGTTGAAATCACCGGAAAAGACATGTCCGGCAACATTCAAAATGGCAAGCTCAACATCAAGGACAACATGAAACTTGAACTTGCGATGTCCAAGGTTGAACGCACCAGTCCAACGCTTGGGAAAACTCCTCCCCAGGGTGCCGTGGTTCTGTTCGATGGTAAAAATGCTGATGAATGGAATAATGGCAAACTTGTTGAAGGCAATCTTCTGAACAACGGTATCACCAGCAAGAAAAAATTCAACAACTTCACCCTTCACATGGAATTCAGGCTTCCGTACATGCCCAAGGCTTCCGGACAGGGCCGCGGCAACTCCGGGCTTTATCTTCAGGACCGATACGAGGTTCAAATCCTTGACAGCTTCGGACTGGAGGGAAAAAACAACGAATGCGGTGGCATCTACACCCAGTACGAACCAAGTGTGAACGCTTGTTTTCCTCCCCTTGTCTGGCAGACATATGATGTAGAGTATGTTGCCGCCAAGTTTGATGAATCCGGAAAGAAGATTGCCCCTGCCGAAGCAACCATTTATCACAATGGCATCAAAATTCATGACAAGATAAAATTCAAGGGTTCCACTGGCGGCGGTAAACCTGAGACCAAGGAAGCTGGACCATTCCAGCTCCAAAACCATGGCAACCCTGTTTATTTCCGCAACATCTGGGTTCTGGAATCGAAGTAAAATATCTATTCAGAAAAACAATAAAAGCCGGGGTTTTGGTCCCTGGCTTTTGTTGTTTACTGTCAATATTTCATTGACGAAACAACCTTAAATCAAAGATCCTTTATTTTCTTTAAACATATCGCATTCAATAGATAAATTTATTAATATTATCATGCTCAATTTTTATAATCGATAAGTTTTTTAGTCCGTCTGGGCGGCAATCATGGTTCTTACCTGCAAACGATGTGGCAATACCAACCCGATGGAGGCAGCATTCTGCTTCTTTGACGGGCAATTGCTTCAAAATGCAAATAGTCCCGCGCTGGCCAAAAAACCGGAACTTTCCATTCCCTTTGTGTTCCCCAATGGCAGGAAATGCATCAGCTTTGATGAACTCGTTCTGACCCTCCTAGATGAATGGAGTGAATCCAAAAAACTTTTAAAGCAGGGAACCTTCGCGCAATATTTCCAAAAGATCGGCAGGCCCGACCTCTCCGTTCGTTCTGAAAAATGCAGGATATTTCCAGACACTGACTTGGGTGTCGACGAACTAATCAACTGCCTTCCCTCATCAATCAACCTGAATCCGGAACTTCAAGTTGAAACCGAGCGGATAAACCTTGGGATAATAAAACCTGGTGAAGATCGGGACCTCAACATCCTCCTAAAAAACAATGGCCTCGGAATGATCAAGGGCTCCGCAGTCATCGAATGCCCGGATTTTTGGATCACTCTCGGAGATGGCCAGGGCACCAACCAAAAGTCCCTACATTTTGTTGGTGAATACAAACTGCAAATCAAAATCCAGGGTAAAAGACTCAGGGCTTCCGATAAACCTCTACAGGCAAAAATCACCATCGAGACAAATGGAGGCTCCAGGGATGTTGTGATCGCAGCGGAAATACCAGTCATTCCCTTCACAAGGGGCTGTCTTGCTGGTGCAATTTCACCAAGAAAACTGGCATCCCTTGCAAAGATAAACCCCAAGGAAGCCGCTCTACTTTTTGAAAACAATTCCGTGCAGGAATGGTACAAGAGCAACGGCTGGATTTATCCCGTTCCCGGGCCAGCAGCTTCAGGGGTCGCTGCTGTACAGCAATTTTTTGAAGCACTTGGATTGGTGGAGGCACCCCAGGTTTTTCTGGAACCACGCTCCCATGAATGCTCGGGGCGACCGGGTGAAAAAATAAACCTCAGCTTCACGATTTACTCCAACGAGAAAAGGCATGTATACGCCCATGCGACCAATACCCCTTCCACACCATGGGTTGTCTGCAAGCAAACCGATTCTGACAAGAACAAGTCAACCATATCAGTTGAAGTAATCGTCCCCTATCTCCCGCCCTGCCAGGTTGAAGGCAGAATCAACATTTTTTCAAATGGCGGAAAGGTGTTCAGGCCAAGGATTTACCTGTCCGTTCTCGAGTCCGATAAAATTTTGCCACCCCCTTTACCCGTTTCTGAAACCACAACCCCCAAGATTACGCCTACCATCCCAACACCCAGTGGGGCAACAAGCGAATTCAATGACTCGGAACTTCCCAAATTCAGGGGAACCCCAGCGTTATTTCTTGGATGCCTTTTGATGCTTGGTATTTTTGGAGCCGTTGTTCGTGATGTGCTTTCTTTTTCAAAAAACCCAGTCGACGAAAGTATTTCCAAGGTTCTTAAAACCGAAAAACCAGACATGGAGCCGCTGGTTTTCCTCACCTTTAACGAGGCAGACACACAGGTTTCGTTTGGTGCGGGACTTACCGCAAAACCAACTGCGGGCAAAACAAAGGTAAGTAATGTGGGGGTGCAGGAGGCTCATATGTCTTTCTGCATCCACACGAGACCTGCTGAAAAAAGCGGGAAGCCTAAAAGACTGATGCGCGACTCGGATGGTTTCACCAACAACGCTATTGTCCGAATCAACGGCAGCGACTGGTTTTTTGGCCAGGGTCCGCTTAAATTCCGTGACAAAGCCCCGCAGGAATTCATCGAGAAAGCCAACAAGAACTACAATGGTCGCTGGCTAACCATGAAACAGATCATCCCTGAAAGTGAAGCACCTTTTCTGGGTAAAGGCTACACTTCCGTCTGGCAGATGACCAACCCCTCCGTCGAAATAACTCAAAGCCTCAGGATTATTCCCGGGCCCCAAACCAATAAGTTGGACACGGTGCTGGTCCGGTATAGGATTGAGAACAGGGGAAACAAAAACCTCAACATTGGATTCAGAACCCTACTTGACACCTTCATTGGAAGCAACGACGGCGTACCTTTCCTTATCCCGGGTGAATCTGAACTTTGCAGCACCAGCAAGGTGATGGATGGTCAAGGCATACCGGATTTTCTTCAGGCACTTGAAAACAACAATCTCAACGATCCCGGCACCGTTGCCAATCTTGGGCTGCAAAACCCAGGCTTGGAAAAACCCTCCAGACTCACACTCGGTTGTTGGCCGGATTACCGCCTCGGAAATATATTGCATGATGGCGAAAAATGCAAGGAAGCGTTTACCTTGTGGGATGTCCCGGTCGCCAACATCAACACTCTTAATCCTGCCGATTCCGCGGTAACCATGTATTGGGATCCCACCATGATCCCACCTTTCAAGACCAGGGAAGTTGGCTATTCCTATGGCCTTGGAACATTCGCGGGAAGCCGTGGACAGGGGCAACTCGCACTTACCGCGGGCGGATCATTCCAACCCAACGGTGAATTCACACTCACAGCTTATGTTTCGGGCCACAGTTCCAAGGACTCCCTTGAATTGGTGGTTCCCGAGGGTTTCAAACTAATTGAAGGCACGCTTAACACCCCGCTTCGCGACTCCCAATCCAAATATTCAATTTCATGGAAACTCAAGGCACCATCTACTGAGGGCGATTTCACCTTCAAAATCCAGTCCTCGAAGAAATTCAAGGAAGAACTGGAAATTAGAATTCGAAAGCCCATACTAGGCGGAGTTTTCGGCTAACCAAAGGATTTCACCACTGTGTCTCTCCGTCTATTTGTCATTTACTGTGCGTTGATTGGTGGCATTTGCTCTTATCTGGGGTGGGCGGTCGGGCTGTCCATCACTTCCGAGGGAGTTTTAAGAGCGGCCCTGAAGGGATTGTTTGCCGGTGCACTTATTGGCACAGGACTTAGCCAGCTAGATTCCATCTGGAATGGCAGGAGCTTGTTTTTCGCAATCTGCCACACTTTAATTGCCGCGATTCTTGCTGGTGCAGGCGGATTTCTAGGGGGAATCATAGGCGAATTACTTTTCAAGATCCACAATTCCCTGATTATTGCGGGATGGCTGGTCACCGGCCTGTTGATTGGCATGGCGATATCCGCATTCGAACTTTTCATGTCCCTTGGCAACCCCATGGCCAAAAGCGCGGCAGTATCAAAGGCAATAAAATGCATGGTGGGTGGCGCCATTGGCGGAATGCTTGGGGGTGGGATTTTTTATTCCGTGTCATTGGTCTGGGCCTCCAAATTCGGGCCCGGAATATTCTGGACCCCCCCTGCCATCGGGTTTTCCGTCTTGGGAATCTGCATCGGCATGTTCATTGGACTTGCGCAAGTATTGATCAAGGAAGCATGGGTGCGAATTGAAAACGGCCGTTGGCAGGGCAAGGAACTCATCCTTGCAAAGCCGGTTTCTGTCATCGGGCGCAGGGAAGGATGTGAGATCGCGTTGTTTGGAGATCGTAACCTCGCACCGGAGCACGCATGTATTCGCAAAAGGGAGAACGGTTTTTTCCTCGCCGACCTCGATAGCCCCGATGGCACCTATCTCAACAAGAAAAGAATCAAGGAAGAGACACCGCTAGCGACTGATGATATCATCCAAACCGGCGCAACCAGACTTAAATTTCTTGAGAAAACAAGGACCAGGGCATGATCATCGCGACTTTGGGGAAGTCGATCTGATGCTTCAATTGAAATTGCACGCGATATTTTTCAAGTAATGAGCAAGGCGAGTTCGGGCCCGAAAAAGTCTCATCTTTGCCGCGGCACTGTTCACACCAAGCTCCCTTGCTATCTCAACTATCCTGCAATCCTGGTTGTATCTCATCTCCAGAATCTGCCTGTCCTTTGAATCCAGCTCGGAAAGCTTAAGATTAATATTTGAAATCAACTCCTCTTTTTCAAAAACAGCCCCGGGGGATAACACATGCGAATCTATTTTCTCCAATAGTTCAGGTGAGACTGTTCCGTTTTTATAAAAAGAGCTTTTGCAATAATCCTCCGCAAGATTTCGAACAACCCTGCACAGCCATGACCTTTCATAAGAAACGATATTGCCAAGCGTTAATTCCTTCCAATATCTCAAAAACGCCTCCTGCGTAAGGTCGTTAGCGGTTTCAAAATTGTAACACCTTGAATAGGCAACCAACCAAACCTCATTGCGACAATATGAATAAACCTCGAGGAATTTATCCTGCATGGTGAACTCCGATCTACATTTTTGAATTAAATCTTATTTTTAATACGCACGAAATGGCATAAAAGTTCATCCAAAACCGGATGATCATAAAAAACAAACCGGGAATGATTCCCTTCAATCAAGCCATATTGACTGGGAAAATTATTGGGCGGGAGCAGGCCGTTAACAAATCAAAAACTTTTACATACCAAATTTAGATCACTCTGGTATCCAAGAATCCTCTGGCTTTATGCTGAGGCAGAATTCCGCCAGAAGGTTCGCGGAGTTTTCAAGATCCTTAAGACTTACAACTTCCACAGGGCTGTGCATGTAACGATTGGGAACTCCTATCAACCCCATCGCGACCCCCTCACCCACGGTTTGCATGGCGTTGGCATCTGTGCCACTGCCCTTGGGCACCCCCCTGAGTTGATGGGGAATATCGGAAAGCCTGGCGACATCAATCATCCTGTCAACCACCTTGGGATTGAAATTAGGCCCTCGATGAATCACCGGGCCTGCTCCAAGCTTTACCTCACCCAGGTTCTTGCGATCAGTTCCGGGTGTGTCGGTGGCATGGGTCACATCCACCGCAAGGCCAACTTGGGGAAGAATTCCCTGGGCGCTGGTTGTCGCCCCACGCAATCCTATTTCCTCCTGGACTGTGGAAACAAAGTGTATGTCGATCCATGGACTCTTATCACTTACCAACCTCAACGCCTCCATTACAGTCCAGACACCAACCTTGTCATCCATTCCCGGAGAGCAAGCCAGGCCATTGATCATGTCGGAGTAACCAAGGCGCACCGTGACGGTATCACCGATCGTCACCATGGATTCCGCCTCTTTTTTATCCCGGGCGCCGATATCAACCCATACATCGGAAAACTGTGGAACCTTGTTTCGTTCCTCATTGGTTAGAAGATGAGTCGCCTTCCTTGAAAGAACCCCGTTGATAGCGCCATTCCTTCCCCACACACTAAGGTGCTGACCAAGCAGAATCTGCATGTCCCACCCCCCGATGGGTTGAACATAAAGAAAACCATTTTCGTCAATATGCTGGATCATCAGGGCGATCTGGTCGCAATGGCCTGCAAGCATCAACTTTTGGGTTTCTCCCTGCCCCGATTTGGCACCTTTTTTAACACAATGAACATTCCCATGGCGATCGGTACGGACATCGTCGGCGAACTTGCCGGCCCATTCCCGGATTAACCTTTGAATTTTGGCCTCATAACCTGATGGGCTGGGGGTCTCAAGAAGAGCCTTTAGGAAAGACAATGATGATTCATTCATTTTAAAGGTTCCATAGAGGGTTACTGGACCATGAATAGCCATAAAAAATCAGTCCAATTTCCACAATTAGTAAAATTACTATTAGCATAAGCCGATGGAAAGGTTATTATTGAATAGTGAGTAGATATTTAATCCCGCCGGGTAAGTTTTGGTTTAATAACCTTCAGGATACATGCCATGAATAGGTTCAAGATTTTTGTAAGGAATTTAATCACCTGTTCCATAACAGCGACATGCCTTGGGTCCACATTGATCCAAAATGCGAACGCTGAACCACCCATCGATATCGCGAAACGAAATGAAATTTTAGGCAAGCCTGAGACTATCGAAGTCCATCCATCAACCATCAACCTAACCAATAAGCGGAGCTTTAACCAGGTCGTGGTCACTGGTAAATATGCAGGCGGCTTGGTTCGTGACCTAACCCCATTTTCCTTTCTCTCCATCGAGCAACCCGAAATTGCCAAAGTGGAGGGAGCCAGTATCGTTACTGGGGTAAAAAATGGCACCACCAAATTGAAAGTCACCACCGGCACCACGACGACTCTTGTTCCTGTAAATGTGACAAACACCGAAAAACCCGACCCCGTGAGTTTTCGCAGGGAGTTGATTGCAGCAATGAATGTGGGTGGTTGCAATGCCGGGGCCTGTCATGGAACCCCATCCGGTAAGAATGGCTTCAAGTTGAGCCTCCGGGGTTTTGATCCCGCCGCTGATTATTTGCAATTGACCCGGGATGTCCTGGGTCGGAGGGGGTCTTCGGAAGACCCCGATTCCGCCCTCATGCTTCAAAAAGGACTCGGAAGAATCCCCCACGAAGGTGGGCAGCGTTATCACCCCCAGGCTGAAACAACCAGGGTGACCCGGACCTGGCTTGCCGAAGGCATGAAAGATGATGCCCCCACACTTGCTCCCCTAAAATCCATTGATGTTTTCCCAGGCGCCCGAATTTTCAGGGCACCTGCTGCCTGGCAGCAACTAAGCGTCAAAGCCAACTTCGCGGATGGCTCCTCCCGCGATGTCACCCCTCTTACTGTTTTCACCAGCAGCGACACCTCCATCGCGGATGTCAACAATCGTGGCCTGGTCGAATTCAAGCAACCGGGTGAAATCGCAATCCTTGTCCGTTACCTTGAGGAACTTGTCAGCGTCCGATTCACCTATCTGGATAACAGGGTGCAATACGCCTGGGACAAGCTTGTCCCGAATAATTTCATCGATAACAACATCTTCAACAAGCTTCAACTTCTCGGCATCCCTCCCTCCGAAAACTGCTCCGACCAGGAGTTTCTGCGCAGGGCTTATCTCGATGCATGCGGAATTCTCCCAAACTCCCGTGAGACCCTCGAGTTTCTTGAAAGCAAAGACCCGCAAAAACGATCAAAACTCATTGAAGCCCTCACACTAAGGCCTGAGTTCTCTGATTTCTGGACCCTGAAGTGGTCGGATATCCTCCGCAGTAATCGTAAGACCATACAAGTCAAAGGGGTTCACTCATTCCAGCATTGGGTCAAACAAAACATTGAGCAAAATGTCGGGATCGACCGCATGATCCGAGATCTGATCACCAGCACGGGCAGCGCATCATCAAACCCCGCTGCCAACTATTACCGAATTTCCCGAGATCCACAAACCCTCGCTGAAACCACGGCACAACTGTTTTTGGGTTTCCGCATGCAGTGCGCAAAATGCCACAATCACCCGTTTGAACGATGGACCCAGGATGATTACTATTCCCTCGCTGCCTTCTTCGCCCGGGTTAAAGTCAAAAAAGACAACATCGATGTTGGCCCCGACCCCAAGGTTGCCGCCGGCGAAGTTGTCTATGAAGACCGCGCTGGCGAAGTGACCCAGCCCCGCAGCGGCAAAGTCATGGCGCCCAAGTTCCCCGGTGGAGCGATTGCAACCACCGAGGCTGGAAAAAATCGCAGGGAAGCCTTGGCTGAATGGTTGACCAAGCCCGAAAATCCCTTCTTTGCGAAGTCTGTTGTCAACCGAATTTGGTTTCACCTCATGGGCAAGGGAATCGTTGATCCTGTCGATGATTTCCGCGAATCCAACCCAAGCGCCAATGATGAGCTTCTCGTGGCATTGGCCCAGGATTTCGCCAAGAATGGCTTCGATTTCCGCCATCTTGTTCGTACCATCATGAACTCCAAGACCTATCAACTAAGCGCCCAGCCAACCAAGGATAACCAGGAGGATGGCAAGTATTTCTCCCATGCCAGCACCAGGTTGCTGACTGCTGAACAATTGCTCGATTCCATCTGTGCGATCACTGAGGTTCCCGAGAAATTCGCCGGACTTCCTTTGGGCACCCGTGCCACCCAGTTGCCTGATACCGAGGTCAATCATTTGTTCCTCAAGACCTTTGGCCAGCCTGCCCGAGAACTTGCCTGCGAATGCGAGCGCGAATCCGATAGCAACCTCGCGCAGGCCCTGCAGCTAATCAATGGTCCCACCATCAATGAAAAAATCCGCAATGCCTCCAACCGCATAGGCAGGCTCATCAAGGATGGAAAAAGCGACAAGGATATCCTCGATGAACTTTACCTTGCTACCCTCAGCAGGATGCCATCCGCTGATGACTACAAGGTTGCCAACGAGCACCTTGCGAAGTCCAAGGAAAAGAGGCAGGCTTGGGAAGATCTTCAATGGGCCCTGATCAACTCCAAGGAATTCCTGTTCCGACACTAGGATCATCATGCAATCTGTCCTATCGGCCTCGAGTGTGATCCTTGAGGATTCCACACTCGAACCCGGCCATGTGATCATCAACAACGGTGTCATTTCCGAGGTTTCAAAAGGTCTTTACAAAGGTCCCATCAACAATCACCAGCACTTTGAAGGGTTTCACCTCGCACCCGGCTTCATCGATCTTCATGTGCATGGCGGAATGAATTCCGATTTCATGGATGGCACCCCCGATGACTTCCACACCGTTTGCAAGGCCCACCTGAAGCACGGCACAACCAGCCTGCTTGCAACATCAACCGCTGCAACCATGCCCAGGATTCTTGAATTCCTAAAGACCTGCAGGGCATGCAAGACCGCCGGTTGGAAAGATGCCGCGCAGGTTCTTGGGGCCCATTTTTATGGCCCCTACTTCCTACCAGATGCCAGAGGGTGCCACCCCGCGGAACCCATTGCCGACCCAACCCCTGCTCACTTTAATGCTGTTCTTGATTACGCGGATACAATCATCACCGCAAGTGTCGCACCCGAGTTACCCGGGGCTAAAGATTTTGTGAATGCCTGCAGGGAAAGGAATATCCGTTGTAACGCGGGGCACTCCCACGCGACTTTTTCCCAAGTGGAGACCGCTGTCGGATGGGGGGTTCGCCATGTCGACCACCTGTACTGCGCAATGTCCGACCGTGCCAGGCTTAGGCTTAGCCAAACCTATCCCATGCGGGGCGGGTTATTCGAGGCAACACTCTTCTTCGATGAACTCACCACCGAGGTTATCGCCGATGGCAGGCATCTTTCCGATGAACTTTTAAGGCTTGCTTTCAAGGTCAAGGGACCGGACTCTCTCGCTTTGGTAACCGATGCAAATCGCGCCATGGACATGCCCGATGGCGAATACATATTCGGCAACAAGGATGAAGGCTGCACCATTTTAAAGCAGAATGAGGTAGGCCTTATGCCTGATGGAAAGGCTCTGGCTTCAAGCGTTGCCGGGATGGATCATTGCGTGCGGGTGATGCGCTTGGCAACGAAAGCCCCATTACCCCAGATAATACGCATGGCATCACTAACTCCCGCGAAAATAGCGGGATTCGAAAAAACACTTGGTAGCATCGCGCCGGGGAAAGTGGCAGACTTGCTCATTCTGGATCAAGATCTGCAGATCTCAAGAATATTTCTGAAGGGTATCCCCGCTGAATGATAGGGAAGGAAATACCCACCCAGCGTAGTGGGCGGGCTTAAATTTTAATATCTTGATTAATTTTGTTTAAAGCCCACGGACTGCGCTCC
>SYCV01000178.1 GCA_005786805.1 Planctomycetia bacterium
CCGTTGGTATTGTTGCCATATCTTTCACGAAGGCTGGCAGGTTCCTCCCCGACATCGAAAGCCTTGGTGGCTTTTGCGGAAAGGAGCAGTGACAGGGCTTTTTCCTGTAGCTTGGTCCAGGTGGTGCTTTTGTTCGACTGCTCAAACTGCCGCCTTGCACCATCAAGTTTGTTCAGTATCTCCCTTCGGGCGAGCAATCGTTTGGGATTCATTCCCGCATCAAGGCTGATGGAGGGTGCGGTGAAGGAAAGTGGCTTGTCGATGGTTCCCAAGACATAAAGGGGGTCGTATTCAACACCCAACCTGGCTGCAAACTGCCCCGGCCTGGTGTAGGGGGCCTTGCTTGGTTTTTCGGGCAGGGTGATGGCGTTGGGCATGTAGGGATGAGGCGGGCGCTTTGCGGAAATCACACTACCCATGAATGGCCAGTCATCCGGCATGGGTGTTCGATTATTACCCAGCGAAAGAAAACTTTGGTCAGGCACATGGCCTGTCAGGTTGTAATAGTATCCCGCATGGTGATCGTTGGTGTTAACCGTGCTCTTCACTCCCTGGATCACGGCAAGGTGTCTGGCTTGCTTGGCAAGCATAGGTAAATGCTCGCAAAGCTTCACACCCGGGGCCGCGGTCTCAGTCTGCTTGAAAAGCCCTCGGTATTCCTCAGGCGCATTTGGTTTCATGTCCCAGGTATCAATATGTGAAGCGCCACCCGAGAGAAAAAACAGGATGGTCGACTTAGCCTTGCCCTTTCCAGAGGCGGTTACTGCTTTTGGGGCCCCCATCAACGCAGGTGCGCCAAAGCCAAAACCTGCGATTCCAGCAGTGGATCCAACTACAAAAGTCCTTCTGGATTGATTCATGGCAAATACCAATGGGGATGATTTAACACTGATTATTTTCAATCCAACAGGATTAAATGTCAACAGGGAAATATGGGCGGAAATACCCATTTCCAAGGTGAAAGTAGGTTTCCAAACGGTAATGGGGATGATAAAGTCTTCTCATGGAAACTTTTAAGGACTGGGAAACAAAATGGCTGTAAATTTTGGACATATGTTGCAAGGCACCATGACCTTGCTGGGTAGGATATCCCTTTGTGCGATTTTTCTTTCCAGTGCCATTGGTTTAAACCTTCCAAACTTTGAGGATGCCATCGCGGCTATGGCCCGCCAAGGGGTTCCCGTGCCAAGGGTTTCATTGGTTCTGGCAATCGGAATTCTTCTTGCGGGCAGCCTTATGGTGATCGTTGGTTGGAAAAGCAAGGTGGGAGCGGGGTTGCTTTTGTTGTACCTGTTGGTTGAAACCTACTATTTCCACAGTTTCTGGACATTGCAGGAATCCATTTCCAAGAAGCTTGAGATCGTTCAGTTCATGAAGAATCTTTCGTTGATGGGAGCAATGCTTTTCATCATAGCCAACGGCGCGGGACCTTACAGTCTCGATGCTCGTGGCAAGGGCGGTTTCTCTCCCTCTAAAAAATAACGCGGGTATCCCAATGTCCAAAACCCTGTTGCTTCCCACTTATGTTCTGCTTTTTTTCACAGCCGTCTTACATTCCGCGGAAAACACGCTTCCTAAAAAGAATTTCAATCCAACCGCGTTGGAAGATTTGATCGCTGGATTCATCACCGAAAACAACCTTCCCGGCGCTTCGGTCGCGGTGGCTCATCACGGAAAAGTTGTATTTGCCGCGGGCTTTGGGTACGCGGAATTACCCGATGAAAAGAATGGAAACCGCGGTGTGCCGGCAGCGCCGGATTCCTTGTATCGGATCGCAAGCATTTCCAAACCCATCACCTCCATCGCGATCATGCAACTGGTGGAGAAGAAAAAACTAAGCCTTTCAGACAAGGTCACCGATATCATCAAGTTTGACCCTTTCCTTGAAGGTGATGCGAAACCTGACCAGCGATGGAAACAAATCACCATAGCCCAGTTGTTAAGCCATACGGGCGGATTCGACAGGGCCAAGTCATTTGATCCGATGTTCAAGTCGGTGCAAATCGCCAAGGCATTCAACAAACCCTCTCCCGCTTCCAAGGAGGATGTGATCCGTTACATGATGGGCAGGCAACTTGATTTCAACCCGGGTGAAAGATTTGCATACTCCAACCTGGGTTTCTGCCTGCTGGGAAGGGTCATCGAAAAAATCTCAAACCAGTCCTACAACGATTATGTAGCTGAAAACATCTTCAAACCTCTGGGCATCGATGAGATCAAACCTGGGAAATCTCTGGCATCGCACCGTCAGGCTAACGAAGTTGTTTACTACCCGCCCACCCCATCGAAGGCGAACAGCGTTTTCCCACCCTATGAACCTGTGGATACCGCCTATGGGACCCATGATCACGAATCACTGGACGCGGTGGGTGGGTGGATAGCTTCCGCCCGGGCCTTGGTGAAACTGGCTTCCAGCCTTGATGATGACGCACTGGTTCGAGTGTTGGGAAAAGAGGCGACCAAGGTCATGTTCAGCAAAGCGGATGGAAAACCCCCGCTTGACAAGGATGGTAAACCCGCCCCAACCTTTTACGCGCTGGGTTGGAATGTTCGACCTGTTGAAAATTCTTCGAATGCGAACACCTGGCACAACGGCGCGCTCTCCGGAACTTCTACCCTGCTCGTTCGCAGGCACGATGGTTATACCTGGGCGGTCTTGTTCAATGGCAGCAAGCCCTCAGGCAAGGATAAGCCCACCTCACCCTCGGGTGCCATCGATCCACTGATGCACAAGGCGGTGGATGAAGCCGATAAACCCATCCCTGTGCAGCAAGCTTTCAAGTCCTCGAAATTCAGACTCCTGAGGCAATTCCATGATTAAATTCCTGCTGCCCTGCCTTTTGACAATTTTTTTCCAACCCGGCGAAACACCCAACACCGGAGACAAGGTTCTTTTCCTCGGGGATTCCAACACCTTCGCAGGTCAGTTCATAGTGGATCTCGACACCTACCTCGCACGGGCTGATTCAGGCAAAAAAAACATCACCCTTATCAACCTTGGATTGCCAAGCGAGACTATCAGCGGCTTGAGCGAAAAGGATCACCCATACCCAAGGCCCGATGTCCACGAGCGAGTGGACAGAGCCTTGAAAGCAATCAAGCCCGGTCATGTGGTCATCGGATATGGCATGAACGATGGTATTTACAGCCCCTTTGATGAATCCCGTTTCAAAAAATACCAGGAGGGTTATCAAGACATCATCAAAAAGTGCAGGGACGCTGGTGCGAAAATAACCCTGCTTACTCCCGACCCATTCGAGCCCATGGCTGTGAAGGCCAAACTCCTGCCCCTTGGAAAGCCTGATTACAGTTACAAGAACCCCTACGAAAAATATGACTCCGTGCTCGAGAAATACTCCGGCTGGCTGGCCAGCCTTGGTACCAACCAGATGGCGGTCGCGGATGCCCATTCCGCTATCCATGCGTTCCTGAAAAAACGCAGGCAAGTTGAGCCAGGCTTCATATTCTCCGGCGATGGCATACACCCCAACGCCTCCGGTCACTGGCTGGTGGCGGAATCGATTCTCGATTCATGGAAAGCATCACCAACTCCAGCCTTGGTTGTTGAGGCAAAAGAAATGCCGATCAAAATCAACCTGACAGGAAAGCTTCCTTTCGCAGGGGATTCAAACTGGGACAAGGGTATACAGGAAGATTTTCAAAAAAAGTGGGGCGCGCAAGTACTTAAAATCAATGGGTTAAAGGAAGGTAATTACAAACTCTCCTCGAATAAATCAGACCTGGGCGTATTCACAAACAAGGATCTGGAAAAAGGATTGGACTTGAGCCAGTTCAAAAACCTGGAATCAAACTTGCTTGCGAGGGAACTTAGAAAGCTTTGCTCAGAGCGCACCAAAATTTTGGGCCTGGCCTGGCTTGATGAAGTGGGGCACAAGCGCCCCGATACCCCCAAGGGAAAAACCTTGGTTCAAGCCCGAAAATTATACGATGATGCCACGACAAGAATCCATGAGATCCTTGCAACAAACATTGAAATCAACCTGTCTAGACAACCTTAAACAATGGAAACAAGCATGATGAACAAGTTTAAAGTCATATTCGCAATGGCTCTGGTGATTTTGGTGAATACCGCAACCCGGGCTGCGGATGAAAAACCCTTGAAGGTGTTCATCCTCGCGGGGCAGTCAAACATGGAGGGACAAGCCGTTGTTGATCTTGATGGCAAAAGTTACAACGATGGGAAAGGCACCCTGAAATTTCTTTTCAATGATCCTGAAAAACAAAAAATGGTCAGGCATCTCCGGGATGATTCGAACGGATGGAAAGTGCGCAATGATGTCTGGGTCCGCTATCAAAGGGAAAAAGCACCTCTCCTTGCGGGCCCGTTGGGCGTTGGGTTCAGCATCTATGGCGGCAAGCACCACTTCGGGCCTGAATTGCAGTTCGGCCATGTCGTTGGCGATGCCATTTCAAACCAGGTGCTTCTGATCAAGACCGCTTGGGGTGGCAAAAGCCTGTATAAGGATTTCAGGCCGCCAAGTTCCGGCGGGGAGGTTGGAGCGTACTACAAAAAAATGATCGAGGATGTCCAAACATCCATCGCCAATTTGAAATCTGACTTTCCCGCCTACGATGGCAAGGGCCATGAGATTGCGGGCTTTGTCTGGTACCACGGTTGGAACGATGGGGTCGACCCAAAGAACGCTGTCCCTGAATATGAGAAGAATCTTGCAAACCTGATAAGGGATGTGCGCAGGGATTTGAAATCTCCCAAGTTGCCTGTGGTGATCGGCGAATTAACCGGTCCCTGGGTGGATGCACCCGGTGAATGGGCAACACTTCGCAAGGCCCAGGCCTCGGTTGCCAAACAACCCGAGTTCAAGGGTAATGTCATATTTGTTGAAACCCGTGACTTTGTTCGCCCGGCAAAGGATTCACCAAACCCCACCCATGGGCATCACGAATTTGGTAATGCTGAAACCTACTTCCTGGTGGGTGATGCGCTTGGCAAAGGAATGGTGAAATTACTTTCGCCAACGGGTGATGATAAACCCAACCTCAGCTTCAACACCAACCTGGCACAGGAAAAAAAAGAAGCGGAAAAACCAACCTCCCATACCAAAAGGAATGTGGAGGGTTGGACTATTCGCGTTGATGACCGACTGCTTAAACCGGAAAACAAGGAGAAACTTGATCGGGCCATTCGTTTTCTTGAAGCCAAGTTGGTTGACATCAAGCTCGTGGTTCCCGAGGACAAGGTGAAAAAACTTCAGACGATAAACATCGTCCTTGACCTGACCCATGGCAAACTTGGACCCATGCAGTATCATCCGGGCGCGGGATGGCTCACGACCAATGGTTATTCCGCGGACCTTGTCAAATGCGTTCACCTTCCCCGCATTGATGACCTGGTCACCAAGCGCAACACCAATGAACAACCATGGGTTATTCTTCACGAACTCGCGCACGCCTACCACGACCAGTTTCTGGGATTCGAGGAGCCTCGCATCAAGGAAGCCTATGAAAATTTCAAGAAGAGTGGCAGGGGCGATATGACTCTCCTGTACAACGGCAAAAGAGTCAAGCATTATGGCCTGACAAACCAGATGGAATTCTTCGCGGAAATGACGGAAGCGTATTTTGGTGTCAACGATTTCTTCCCATTTAACCGGGCGGAACTAAAGGAGTCTGAACCCCAGATCTATGAGGTTCTGAAAAACACCTGGGAAACCCCTTCTCAACCCAAAAAGTAACTTTAATAAGGGAATCATCCACGATGAACTTGAGACAATTATCAATTTGTGCTTTTCTGATTGGTTTACTTGCTGCTTCCAGCCCGGGTGGGACACCAACCACCTTGAATATTTGGCCGGGAAAACCACCTGGAGAAACCAAGGACCTTCCGCCGGAAGCTGACCTTACAAAAGATACCGATAGGTTGATCGCAGGCAAACGCATCATCAAGCTGGGTAATGTTTCCACGCCCCAGATAACTGTTTATAAACCTGAAAAATCGAAAGACACCGGGGCGTCCGTGGTAATCTGTCCCGGGGGAGGCCACAATATTCTTGCCTACGACCTTGAAGGTACCGAAGTTGCCCAGTGGCTCAACACCATTGGCGTGACGGGAATCGTGTTGAAATATCGTGTCCCTTTCAGGAACCCGGAGAAACGCTGGAGTGCCGCCGTTGCCGATGCCCAGAGGGCTGTCAGCTTGGTCCGGAGCCAAGCGGCGCAATGGAATCTCGACCCCGGGCGGATTGGTATTTGTGGATTCAGCGCGGGGGGTGAAACCGCAGGATTAACCTCCATTTTTCTAGAAAGCAGGCAATACACCCCAATGGATGATGTGGACAAGGTTTCTTGTAAGCCTGATTTTGCGATTCTGATTTATCCAGGCGGCTTTGACACCAAGGGGCAGGCGCAAATCCGCGAAACCATCAAGGTCGCGAAGGAAACACCACCCATGTTTTTAGTCCATGCCTTTGATGACCCCGTCACCGCGAATAATTCCCTTGCCTTGGCAATTGAACTAAAAAAAGCTGGAGTATCCACTGAACTTCACATCTATGATGCGGGCGGGCATGGCTACGGTTTACGGCAGGTGAATACCCTTCCTGTCACGACATGGCCCAAGCGATGCGAGGAATGGATGGAACGCCGAGGTTTGTTGAAAAAACCATAACCTTATTAAAAGCGTATCATTTATTATTTGACAATTTTAAGGATGCGATTGTTGCCGCTATCGGTGATGTAAATCTCACCCTTCGGGCTGATCTGCACGCCATGGGGTTGGAAGAGTTCAACTTTTTCAGGGGGGCCATCAATTCCGGAAGTCCCTTTTTTTCCGGTGCCAGCAACCAGTGATGTGGTTTCAGACTTGGGGTCATAGCGCAATACCCTGTGATTTTCCGTGTCCGCGATAAGAACAGTGCCATCATTGTCAACGCATAAATGCTTGGGCCCATTCAGCTCGGTTTGTAATGCGGGACCACCCACCCCCTTGCTACCAGCCTTACCCGTGCCGACCACTGTTTTGATCATGCCATCTTTGCCAACCAACCGAAGGGCATGGCCTCCGCGCTCAAGGATGTAAAGATTTCCCTGGGTATCCATGCAGGCGGCTCGGGGATCTACCAGTGGGGCGTCCACCGCCTTTGAATTATTTTTAGGAACACCACCTTTCCCATTGCCTGCAAGGGTCGTAACGATGTTGGTTTCAAGATTCACGGATCGAATCCTACGATTCTCCAGGTCGGTGATGATCAAATTTTTCTTGGCGGCATCAAAGGCAATACAAAATACACCTGTAAAAACAGCTTTTGTGGCAGGGCCATTATCCCCGGAAAAGGCTTTATCACCTGTGCCCGCAAAAGCGGTGATGATGTTGGTTTTAGGATCGATCTTGCGCACCCGGTTATTCCAGGTGTCAGCAACATAGATGGCGTCATCCTTGCCGATGATCACGCTGTGCATCCCGTTGAACTTTGCGTTTTGCGCGTTGGCATCATCACCTGAGGAACCCTTTTCCCCGGTGCCTCCGACAAGTGTCAGGTTGTTTTTGGCATCCACCTTCATGACACGGTGACCTGCAATTTCAATGATGTAAAAGTCCCCTGATGAGTTCCAATCAACTCCGAAAGGTCCCTTTAACTGGACTTCCGTCGCTAGGGCGGGAGGAGGATTTTTTCCTGATCCTGCAACCAGGACAATCTTCGAGGCTTCAGCCACCAATGAAAAAGAGAGAATTGTAAGGCAAGCGGCTGCAAAAATTCGCATGATAGAAATCCCCGGGTTGATGTTCAGGATGAAAACAAATTCATCGTAATGACTGACAGTGTCGCAAGGAAACAAAAAAACTGTCTTGGGCACCATCATTCTTGACCGAATAGACCATGATCAAGGGTGATGTTTCAAGCGAACAACTCATCCACAGGCTTGCCTTGATCGGCCACGGTGAAGGGTCTGCCCGAGGGGGAATGCTCTATCTTTTGGAGGTCAAGGCCCATGGCTTTCGCGATAGTGGCATTGAAATCAGGCATGGTGACGGGTTTCTCAGCGACATGTTCGCCAATCTCATCGGACTTACCGTGAATATATCCAGCTTTCATGCCTGCCCCCGCAAGCCACCAGGTAAACACACCAGGATGATGACCCCGCCCAGCGGTGGCGGTGCTGATCTGGGGAGTGCGCCCGAACTCGGTCGCCATGACCACAAGGGTGCTAGATAAAAGTCCACGCTGATGCAGGTCCTCGAGCAAAGCCGCCATCGTTTGGTCAGTTGATGGTGTCATATTTTCCATTGTCTTGAGCTGGTCATTGTGTGTGTCCCAGTTATGGGCATCCTCAACCTCGATAAAACGCGCACCACTCTCGACCAGGCGACGCGCAAGAAGGCAGCCTTTGCCAAAAGTATGGGTGCCATACGCGGCTTGGGTCTTTTTATCCTCCCGCGAAATGTCAAACACCTTGAGGTCCTCGCTCTTCATAAGGGCGATGGCATCCTGCTGGACCTTCAAATAAGCGGCGGCATCGCGATGGGGGGTCTGCTGTACAAATTGGCCGCCTATCATCTGCGCCAGTGAGGCGCGCCTCTTGGAATCCGACATGGTGACCTTTGAGGGCAGTGATGAGTTCTGGAGACCAGCGCCTGGGTCCACGATCGGCAAGGGGGCAAGTTGCGTGGGCATGTAACCGCTACGGGGATGTTGCGGGCTACCATTGATGAGAATATTTCCGGGAAGCACCGGATTTGATGATCCAATTTGCTTCACCGCCCATGAACCAAGCGAAGGGTGGGTTATCGTGGATGTCATGAAGTAACTGGTATGCGCAAGGTAAGTGCCACGATCATGGATACCCTGCGTGGAGGTCATCGATCGAACCAGGGAGACATGATGCATTTGTTTTGCCATCTGCGGGAACCACTCTGAAACCTGAATACCATCCGCGCTGGTCTTGATGACATTCACGCCCCCCATCTCCGGTTTTCCCGGTTTGGGATCAAAAGTGTCAATGTGCGACATTCCGCCACGCATATAAAGAAAAATTACGCTCTTCGCACGGCCCCCGACCTTATTCTGATTGGCATGGGTGGCATTTAAGGGAGGCAGCAGACTGACACCAAAAACAGCCTTGGCGAAACGCTCTATAAAACAGCGTCTATTGATGCCTTTGTGAATTGAGCTCATATTTCAAACCATCCCCTTGAAGATTTAGTCCCAAAATTATCGTAAGTAGAAATCATTAGTTAAAAAGAAACTCAGGTGAATTCAGCAGCGCCCAGATCAAATCTTGCTCCAGTGTCGGGCCATCCTTGATGATCTCAGCCAGGCCCGCAAGCTCCGCCTCTTTTGGCTGGCGCACTAATATAGCACGGTAAATCAACTGGGTACGCCCAAGGCGTGAAGGCTTGCTCGCTGCCATCTGCCTGCGCAGGTACGAGTCCTCCGCAAGCACCCGTGTTGTCAAATCCCCATTCATCAATGCGAGCGAGTGGGTGCTATTTGGGTCACGATTAAAGGCATCAATTTCACGGCGGTCCGATTGCCCGAACTGTCGCAGGAAATGCCCGAGTGGCAATGGAAGCGGGGTCTCCGAGGCTCGAATGAAATTTGGTGGCAATGATTTCCAGCGGGGGTCGGTTTCTTTCGCGACTGGTTCACTGTCCGGTTCCACTGGCTTCGACCGATTCTCCGCCGCTTGCGCAGCAATCAACCGCTTCACTTCCTTGTCATCACCGCGTTCCCTGGCCGAGGCCAACGCCTTCTGCTGCTCCATGCGACGCAGCCCGGCCTCGCGTTTTCTTGTGTGCTCAGCCCGATCAACACGGGCTTGCGCGATTATTTCATCCGCGGTCATCCTGGTTAACTTGCGCAGGTAGTCGGGATCAAGTGTGCCCCCCGGGCGAAAAGTGAACTTGCGATCGTCCAAGTCTTTCACAAGAAGCACAAGAATTGAATCCCAAATCTGCTCGGCTGAAAGACGCCTGAGTTGTGGTCCTTGAAGCTTTGAAACCGCTCCCGGTTCAGGTGCCTCCCTGACTGAATCACTCTGATACAATCGGGTATTAAGCAGCACCGCCATGAATGCTCGCTCATCAAATCGCAATCGAATCATCACCTGTGTGAGGAAGTCGATCAATTCCGCGTGATCGTGATCAGGCAACGCAGAAAGACTGTCAACTGGTTCAATCAGGCCAATTCCCATGACCCGCTTCCAGAGTCGATTTGCAATATTCTTGGCAAATCGCGGGTTGCGTGGCGAAGTCAACCAATCCGCAAAAGCCTTGCGCCGGTCTCCATCCTTGATGACAACCTCATCAGCGAATAGGGATCTTGGTTCCACCGGTTTACCGCGAAGAGCGGAATCGTAAGCATAAGTATCGGGAAACTTAAGATGTTTGTCCGTGTCTTTGGTAAGTCGTTTCAAAGGAGCGATTGTTCCGCTTACGCTCTGCTCCAAAATCTCATCTTTTGGCAAAGCTGCGAGTTTCGCCTTGATCTCAGGATATTGCCTGACATTATCAGGCGAATATCCGCCCGGGCTGCCAAGGTTACTGACACCGAATGTGAACGCCACCATCTGGTAGAAATCCTTCTGGGTGATTGGCTCCAGTGGATGGTCGTGGCATTGGGCGCACTCCATCCTTGTTCCCAGGAATACGCGTGTCATATTCGACATATGGTCAAGCGGCATGCCGAGGTCACGCAGGTAGAAACCTACCGCTCCATTTTCCCACAGGTAACCTTTCGCGGTCACCAGCTTTCGTGCGAATTCGTCATAAGCCATGCCCGAACGAATGGAATCCTTCACCCAGTCGTCATAGAGTCTTCCGGGCTGGCCGGCTGCTGGTCGCGAGTTTATTCGCAGAATATCCGCCTTCCAGTTGAACATGTGACTGACATAACCCTCACCCCGAAGCAGTTCATCTATCAATTTTCCCCGCTTGTCCACATCCGGGTTGTCAAGGAAACGAGTGCTTTCCTCGAGACTGGGTATGCGCCCGACAACATCGAGAAACACACGGCGCAGAAAAGCCTCATCACTTGCGGGGGGATTCAGCCTGGTACCCTTCGCCAAATGAAATTGATCGATCCGTTTCTGGACTTCCAAACTCAATTGCCTGGCATCTTTGAATGAATACGAGGCTTCGTCTATCGCCAACGCCTCACCACGATGATTAAACTTCTCCCATGAACCCGTCTTCGCACCCTCAGCGATCCAACGCCTGATGATCGATCGCTCCGCATCATTCAAAGGCTGGGCGCCACCCTTGAGTGGTGGCATCACATTCTTATCGGAATGAGGAAGCGAGACACGCTTCATCAACTCACTATCGTCTGGTTTTCCCGCGGCAATAACATCACCAGCAACAATCCCCTTTTTGGAATCGAGGCGCATCCCGCCCTTCGGCTTATCCTGTTTTTCACTATGACACGCAAAACAATGGTGATAGAAGATCGGCAGAACTTCCCGCTCAAAATTGACGGGATCAGCCGCGATGCACTTTCCAAAAACAAATAACAAATTGATCCCAACGCTGAGTAATGAATAAAGCACCCACTTCGACATGGTCAAATATTCATTCATTGTCTCAAATTACCAGGTATTTTCAGGAGTCTATAACAACACAAAACATGATGAATATCGTAATAGGTTTGACAATGATTTGAAATTGAAAAAAGAACTCTCTCTTTCATGAAGTAGATTGACCATAAATTCCAATTATCTTACGATGATTGGACAATCAAATAGTTCATTCCGCATATCAAAGATGCAATTGCCATGATCAAACCCTTAAACAGACGAACTTTTCTCCGCGCCGCTGGCATGACAATGGCTTTGCCCATGCTGGATGCCATGGAAACAAGGCTGGGTGCCGCGGAAAAAGCCAGGGCGGTTCCACGCAGGATGGTCGCGATCCAAACCAACATGGGAATACTTCCCCAGTTCTTCTTTCCGGAAAAGGCTGGAAGGGATTACCAATCATCACCCTACCTGCAAAGGCTGGCTGCGCATCGTGGTGAGATATCCGTTTTTTCCGGGGTAAGTCTTCCCGGTGTGACAGGCGCCCATGCAGCGGAAAAATGCTTCCTCACAGGAACCCCCCATCCTGAAAGGGGAGGCTTCCGCAACTGGATCTCCCTAGATCAATTCGCTGCGGAGCAAATAGGAAACCAAACCCGCTACCCGTCCCTGGTGCTTGCAATGAGTAACGAGGGGGCCACCCTGAGTTACACCCGGAGTGGCGCACCGATACCTGCGGAGAAAAGCCCGAAGAAAGTCTTCCAAACCTTGTTCCTGCAGGGCAAGAAGGAAGAAGTTGCTGCCAACATCGAAGCCATCAAGCAGGGTCGCAGCATGCTGGATTTCGTGGGTGCGCAATCAAAAAGATTGAATCGTTCGCTCTCAAAGACAGACCAGGCCCGGATGGACCAATATTTCTCATCCGTGAGGGAACTCGAAAAAAGATTGCAAAGCTCGGAGGAATGGGAATATAAACCCAAGCCCAAGGTGAACGCGGCCCCTCCCGAAGACATCGAGGATTCACGCGAGTTTGTCAAGAAGACCAAGCTCATGTTTGATGTCATGAAACTCGCGCTTGAAACCGATTCCTCAAGGATCATCTCGCTTTTCATCGATACCACGGTGATCCATAACATCACACACCATGGCAACCGTCCTGAGGTTATTGCTGAGCTTCGTTCGAAGGAAGAGGGCCAGTTCGATGTGCTTAATGGTTTTCTTACCGCCCTGGGTGAATGCAAGGAAGAAGGCCAGTCACTGTTGCAACGCACCATGGTTCTTTATGGCACCTGCATGGGCAGCGCCAACTCTCATTCAAATGTGAACCTGCCTGTTTTGCTAGCGGGTGGCGGTTTCAAGCACGGCCAGCATCTTGCGTTTGACACCAAGAATAATTACCCCCTTAGCAATCTCTACCTTTCCATGTTGCATCGCATGGGGATCGAGGCAAAGGAATTCTCCACTTCCAAGGGCACCATGACTGGATTGGAGATGGCGTGATCAATCCCATGCGATTTTCTCAATCCAAGAGCCTTTGGGTTCTAGGCGTGCTTCTGTTATTGTCACAAAACTCCTTCACAGCGGAACAGTTCCTGGAAAAACACTGCGTTAGCTGCCATGATGGAGCAGCCAAAAAAGGCGGTCTGGATCTTTCCTCCCTTAAAGTGAACCTGGAAAACCCCGACAACTTTGCAAAATGGGTCAAAGTGCATGACCGCATCCAGTCGGGTGAGATGCCACCCAATAACAAGAGCAAACCATCGGAAATTGAAAAATCCCCGTATCTAAAATCATTGAAAGAATCACTCCTTAAAGCAGACCAGGCAAGGATTGCAGGCAATGTGCGAACCGGCATTCGCAGGCTTACCCGTGCCGAATACGAAAATACCGTCAGGGATCTTTTCGATATGCCCGGAATCGCACTTCAAGGGTTGCTTCCAGCGGACGGCTCGGCCCATGGGTTTGATAAAAACAGTGATGCCCTCGATATCTCCCATGTGAACCTTGCTAAATATGTCGAAGCAGCTAACCTTGCCCTGGACCTTGCGATCGCAACCCGGCCTAATCCTCCCATCGTTCAAAAGCGACGAATCTCACTTGCTAATTCCGGTGGATTTGTCGCCCACATTCTCCTTAATGGCGATGGAGTGTTGCTCAAGGATAAAAAACCCGATCCCAATTTTCCCCCTGCGGCAGACCAAAGTCATCTTGATGAAGGGGCCCATGAACGCATGGGGGTTTTTCGCACAGGATCAAGTGTCGGCTTATTCCGCCATGAGGATGAATCCGTCAGCCCATACTTCATCGAACATGTGACCATCTACCCCGGGCTATACCGTGTTCGCACCTCCCTTTGGAGTTTTCAATGGGACAAAGGCCAGGTGCTTCCATCACGGGGTACCGAAGCCGCCCGCTTGTCGGTTGTTCAACTAACAGGGGATGGGCGTGGCGGTCAGCACCCAAGCTATGTGCTTGGCTATTACAATGCCCCATCCCTCGAACCCAAGGAACATGAACTGATCACCTGGCTGAACCACAACGAGATCATAGGATTCAACACCGCGTCACTGGCACCGGTCGCGAATTACAACCGCAAAGGAAGGGCGATGGCATTCACCGGTCCGGGAATAACCGTCGACTGGCTGGATATCGAAGGTCCACTGCATCAGGTATGGCCACCAAAAAGCCATCAAGTCTTGTTCGATAACCTCCCGATGGCCGAATTCAAGCAAGCTGAGCAGCAAGGAGTAAAACCCCCGCAACGAAAACAAATCCGTCAACTTGGCGCTGGTAAAAATCGCCCGGACCCGGTCACGGGTATCTGGACAGTCCAAAGTGAAAACCCTTTGAAAGACGCTGATCGACTACTTGCTTCATTTCTTCCCCGGGCTTTCCGCAGGCCGGTTTCAAATGAGGTTCGTAAAGAATATGTCGATCGTGTCAATGATCGACTAAAGGCGGGAGATTGTTTTGAAACCGCGATGCGATGGGCTTATCGTGCCGCCTTGTGTTCCCCTGATTTTCTTTATCATGTCGAGCCGGACCAAAAGCTTGATGATCATTCGCTGGCAAACCGACTTTCCTATTTTTTTTGGAACTCAATGCCCGATGAGCATCTGAGAGGCCTTGCAAACTCCGGGAAATTAAAATCCAAGGAGATAATCTCAGCAGAGGTTGAAAGACTGCTTAAAGACCCAAGGTCACAACGCTTTATCGAAGACTTCCTCGGGCAATGGCTTAAGTTAAGGCAAATAGCGGCGAATGATCCGGACCGGGGATTGTACCCGGAGGCAAACCCCTACCTGCAGGATTCAATGGTGGCGGAAACCAGGGCTTATTTCCGCGAACTCATCGAGAAAAACCTGGATGCATCACACCTTGTAAAATCTGATTTCGTGATGATCAACGAAAAGCTTGCCAAACATTATGGCATCAGCGGGATCAGCGGCGCGGAAATAAGAAAAGTTCCACTGCCCAGGGATTGCCCGCGCGGAGGATTCCTGACCCAGGCGGCAATTTTGAAGGTGACAGCCAACGGAACCACCACATCACCCGTACCACGCGGGGCTTTTGTGCTTGAACGATTCCTTGGTGAAAAACCTGATCCGCCACCGCCCAATATCCCAGCGGTGGAACCGGATGTTCAGGGTGCAACTACAATTCGTGAGCAACTTGCCAAACATCGGGCGGACCCATCCTGTGCTTCATGCCATGCCAAAATTGATCCACCCGGGTTCGCGCTTGAGGCTTTCGATGTCATCGGCGGTTTTAGAACACGATACCGGTCGCTTGGAGAAGGAGACAAGGCTGAGAGGGGTTCCATAGACCCCTTCATAGGAATCAGGTTCAAACTTGGGCCAACCGTGGATCCATCTGGCGTAATGCCTGGCGAGAAACAGTTCAAGGATATCATTGAATTGCAGAAAATCCTCGCTTCCAGGCCGGAACGATTGCTGAAAAATATGCTTGAACAACTTGCGTCTTATTCCACGGGCAGGCCAGTGGCATTCAGTGACCGGGAAAACATTGACAACATCATTGAAAAAACCATGAGAAACGGGGCGGGCCTCAGAACCCTCCTCAGGGAATTGGTGCAAAGCGAGTTATTTCAAACCCATTAGAAAATCCATCAAGGTTCTGCCTCATGATCATCAAAAATTTGTTGGTTCATGCGAAAACCATCGCGGCATATTCCTTCATATTCCTGATATTTTCAGGCTTTGTGCTTGCCGCGGAAACAAAAACCAAGGTGCGAATTTTTGGCCTGTTTCTCCCCGACCGTGAAAATGACCTCCGAAAGATTATTGATGAATGGGCGGATATAAAGCTTGAATCCATCGATTTCAAACATGGGGAGGGAGTTTTTGTTTTCGATGCGGATAAGATTTTTCCAAAGGCCAACGCTGGCCAGATCATCACCAATCTGGATAACAAGCTTCGCTCCGCAAGCAATGGCACCTTTGGAATCAGGCCTCTCTCCACCGTGGACAAGGAAAAACTGGTGCGAATTGAGATAGAAGTGCAGGGTCTTGATTGCAGAGCCTGCAGTTTCGCAGCCTATAACATCATCGCGAACATTGATGGCGTGGAACAAGCGACCAGCAGTTTCAAGGATGGCCTTATAACAGCGCTGATCGACCCGGGCAAAACGCAAAAGTCGGTTTTGGAGGAAGCCCTTAAAAAGCGCAATGTCACGCTAAAGCAGGACCAGATCAAAAAATAAATCCCCTGCTCTACTCTTTCTTTTTTTGAACCAGCGGTTGGTTCTCCACCCATCGCTTCAAAAGAAGGTATCCCTCATCCGTGGGGGTATACCGCCTGCCCCCCTGATGGCCATCTTCCTGGGCATCCTCCACATTCAAAGGCTTGCGAAGCACCTTGCTCCTTGGCAGGTTCGAAAGATCAACACGCTTTTGCATGAGCCGGTAGTTTGTCAATAAATTCGCTGGTGAAATGTAGCCAAATTCATCTACAGGCTGAAATGTCAGTGAGGGCACCTTGCCAGGCACCGCATGACAGGCCAGGCAACTTTTCGAATCCTCGCGCTTCTGCCTGACCAATTCAGGCATCACATAATCACGGAAATAAATGACATCTTCAACCTGGGCCTTTGTTGGCTGGGGGGCACCATCCGTGGTGAACACCACGGAGGGATCTTTTTCCTTGCGCAACGCGTCCATCAATTCAGGCATGAATTTTTCAGTTCCCTGTTTCAAAACATTCTCCGCGATTTTCCTGAGTTCG
>SYCV01000179.1 GCA_005786805.1 Planctomycetia bacterium
CTTTACCCGAGCCCCTGCATTTGCATTGATGGTAAACAAACCTTCATTCTGGTTTTCGGGAATGGTGATCGATGCAATCGTTCCTACACCGGGAGGGCTGTATACAGGTATCACCGTCACGGGGCCCTTGAATCCTTCCTTGCGTTCAACCACCACCTTGAGGTTCATTGAACCATTTTGGACCAATGGAACTTTGGGCTCAATTACCTTGATCGCGAATGGAGCTTCCTCGGTTACAGCAACGCCAAGGGTTGGCATGTTGTACCGCCAGTAAATCGATTGTCCGGGATTACCAAAGGTAAGTTCCGCATTGGTGTTGAATTCAGTCTTGCAGTTAATTTTTGAGTCCGCGGGAACAGCCTTGATTTCAGAAAGTGAACCAGCGACGGCAGCATCCTTGGACGCTTCAAAAACCACGGCAAAGGAATCAATGCCATTGGATATCTCATCCACATGAACGCTGACTCCCGCAGGCAATTTTTCAGCTATCAACTTCAAGTCGCCTGACATATCGCGCCTTTGAACCGTCATCAATGTCGCAAAGCGATTTCCCTTTGGAACACTTATGGTCTGCCTGTCCTGGGAGTATTGGGCGACCTTTGGAATCGCCAACAAGGTGCTGGCCTGAACGGGTGAAAAATCGACACGATAAGTGTAATCAAAACCACCTTTTTTAAGATGATCTGTGACGGTGAGAATATATTCCTTGTCATCCAAAGTGGTACGGAAATAACTATCGGTGCCACCGGAGTCATCGTTGGAGGCGACATTCGCGCCACCGACCACAGCCAGTGACATCACCGGGTCAAGCGGCGAGCCATTTTTGCGGGCCACGCAACGAATATCAACAACCTGCCCTTTGACTCCTTTGAAGCGGAAGCAGTCAACATCGCCATTCTTTTCAATGATTCCATTGAAACTGCTGGGGAAGTTGACCACGGTTGCCTTGTCCGGAGTATCGTTAGGTTCAACCTCAAGGCTGTTTGGGTAGTTGGATAAACCAAAACGAATACCCGAGGGGCTGATGCCCTGGGCATCTTTTGCGAATACCTTGAAATCAGGATCAATCTGGGAAGGCAGTTTGATCTTTTGTTTCATGGGACCTGCGGGGTCGCCAAGAAATGTGACTTCAATTTCCTCTCCTGCTTTGCCGCCAGATGGATAAACACCAGTGGGCCTTGGGAAATTACCAACATGAAGACGGTATCTGCAGTTCCCATTGCCACCGTAGGCGCTTTCACGAACCAAAATCACATAGGTACCATCTTCAGGGGCGACTATGGATGCGAAACAATCCTGCACAGTGAGGGGTGAATCATCGCGCGCACTGAGTTCAAAACGCTTCATGTTAAGGATTGCGACGAACGGATCGAAGACGACAGTTCCAAGCCGCATACCTTCAACCTCGGCACTGATGCGCTCGCCTTTTTTTGCCTCAACAAGAAAGTAGTCTGCATCCTCATTGTTGGCAACTCCATGAACAGTGACATTCATGGGGATTTTTTGTGGAGTGGTGAACTCTGAGTTTGGTTCTTTTTCCTCAATTACGGGAAGTGCTCCAACATAAAAAGTCCTCAGTTCGCTGATACCAGTTGCGGTACGGACTCGGATTCCATATTCCCCAAGGTCAGCATCAGGGCTGATTTTAACCATGGCTTTGAGTTGGGTGTCGCTGACCACGGTCAACTTGGTGGTTTCAATCCCTTTGTTGTAAAACAGGAGTTCCTTCGCATCGGTGAGTCTCGCCCCCGTGAAGGTCAACTCGACTTCGGTGCCCCGCTGCCAACCCCTTGGCGCGATACCACCGAGATTGGGAGATGCCGCCTTGATGGTTGAAGTAAGTGATAAAACCACCAGGGACATGAGGAACAACTTAGATAGGAATGATTTCATGGGATGAGTCTCGGTACTTAAAACTAAAGCAGCCTTAAATAAAGCTGCTCTAAGAAATAGGAAAGCTTGCCATCAAGTTTTCCCGGCAGTGGTTTTCTGCCGGGTAACTTGCTTCTACGAAGGCATGACTAGGCGATGATTTCTTTGACAACCTTACCATCGCGAACAATGTCAATTGGCCTGTTACCAGGGGCAACAAGGCGTTTTTCGCCATCGATACCCAACTGATTGTACACGGTCATTGACAAATCTTCGACTGAAAGGGCATCATCTTCTGGTTCGGAAGCGGTTGAGTCAGAGCTTCCGTAGATCATGCCTTTCTTGATACCACCACCAGCGAGCATAACGCTGAATACTTTCGGCCAGTGATCACGACCAGCGGTCGCATTGATCTTGGGGGTACGACCGAATTCGGAAGATACCATAACCAAGGTTGAGTCAAGGAGACCGGTGCGATCCAAATCACGGATCAAAGTTGCAAGTGCCTGGTCAAGGGCAGGTGCCTGGTTAGCCATGGCTGCCTTGATTCCGCCATGCATATCCCAACCACCGTAGGTGAGGGAAACAAAGCGAACACCAGCGGCCACAAGCCTTCGAGCCAGCAACATACGCTGACCAGCGGAATTCTGGCCATATTCAGTGCGGATTTCTTCTTTTTCAGCACTGATGTTGAATGCTTCCTTGGCCTGATCAGAACTGATCAAGCTGTAAGCTCGTTTGTAGAAGGTGTCCATGGCGTCAAGGTTGTCGGACTTTTCCTTGGCTTTGAAGTGATCATTAACCGCTTCAAGCATGGATCTTCGCTGTGTGAAGCGGCTTACATCGATACCGCCTGGAAGCTGTAGATCGCGTACAGAAAAGCCTTTGTTTGCAGGGTCGTTACCCAAGCTGAAAGGTCCGTATGCGGAGCTAAGATAACCAGAACCAGCGAAAACATTGGGCTGGCTTGGAATGCAGATGTAAGGAGGAAGATTGTTTTTGGGACCAAATTCATGGGAAACAATACTTCCAAAGCTGGGATAGCTGATCGCTGGGCTTGGACGATAGCCAGTGAACATGTTATGCGTGCCGCGCTCGTGGGCAGCTTCGCCATGGGTCATGGAACGGCAAACAGTAATCTTGTCAGCAACGCCAGCAAGGTTTTTGAAATGTTCACCGAAGTAAACGCCATCGAGTTTGGTTTTGATCGGGGCGATGTCACCTCGATATTCGATCGGGGCTAATGGCTTGGGATCAAAGGTATCCTGATGAGCCATACCACCTGGGAGGTAGATATGAATCACAGACTTGGCTTTGCCTTCGACAGTTGGCTTGCCACCAACGGAATCAACAGCAAGAGCCTGCATTTTAAAGTATTCGGGAAGAGTGAGGCCAAGGCCACCAATCATACCGATCTGCAGGAATGATCTACGAGTTTGTTTTTTGAAGTGAGCGGGATCTGCAAACCAAGTTCCGGGTTGATGAGCCATTACTATCTCTCCAATTTCCTAGAAATAAAAGGCGGGTAATAAACACATGATACGGCAGGTTCAAGTATTTTACGACATATAATTGGTAAAAACAATGCAAACATTTTGCAAAAGCCCTAGCCAATCATTACATTTATGATCGGAATTAAATGATTGTCAATTAAAAAGAATTAAATAAAAGCATTTTAAGTGTTTTTTTGTACAGTTGTAGAATCGGAAATACTGTAAGTATCCGTATCTTTTCCCTGAAAAGCGGTGATAAGTTCCGCAAGAAAGCCAATGGACATCATCTGGGCACCTAATAATAGAAAAGCAGCTGAGTAAATCAAAAGTGGTCTATCATGCAAAGGTGGGAAAAGATCGGGTTCCCAAAGTCTGATGATCCAGGTGATCGCAAGGTAACCAAGGCCTAAAATGCCGGTGGTGAACGAAAGTAACCCTGCGCCTCCCAGTAGATGCTGCGGCCTCTGGCCAAACCCAGTTAGGAATTTGACAGTCAACAAGTCTAAAAAACCCTTGATAAACCTGCGTACCCCGTATTTGGAATGCCCGAACTTTCTCGCGCGGTGATGGATTGCGAGTTCGCCAACTTTAAAGCCCCGGGCCGCTGCCAGCACCGGGATAAATCGGTGCAGTTCCCCATAAAGTCTTACTTCCTTGAATATCGGGGCCCTGTAACATTTCATGCCACAATTGTGATCGTTTAAATGCACATCCGTGAGTTTGCTGACCATCTTGTTGAATATTTTGCTGGGAAAAGTCTTGTGCCAGGGGTCAAGCCTTACTTTTTTCCATCCGCTGATGACATCAAGGGGAGTGAATGGCTTGCCATTTTGGGGAGGGCCACCTCTTTCCAATTTTTCAAGGAAGTTTGGGATTTCCCTCGGGTCATCCTGGAGGTCGGCATCCATGGTGATGAAAATATCACCCTTGGCGGCTTGGAAACCTGCGGATAACGCCGCTGCCTTGCCGAAATTCCTGCGAAATCTCAGCCCATGGGTGTTTTCATGTTTTTTGGAAAGCTCGCATATTTTTTCCCAGGAGTTATCCTTGCTGCCGTCATCAACGAACAGGATTTCCAGGTTCAGCGAATGCGATTTTGCTACATCCATTATCTCATCATGAAGAATGGCAAGGCTTTCGTCTTCGTTATATACCGGTATGATGATGGAAATCATGGCTTTGCCTGGTTGGGATCGGGTTGATTATTATCCTCAGGGTTTTTTCTATCGTTTGCGACTGGCTTAATCCAGTAAAACCCCGCTGCAGTCAAGATTTCTGACAAAGTCCAGATGATCCTTAGCAGTATCGCGGTGGTGACGGCGTTGTGTCCAAGAGATTCAGCAAGCATGATTTGAAGGATTTTCTCACGGACTCCCAAACCCCCCGGAGTTGATGCCACAAATCCCCCCACATTCGAAAGTGTCACGCAACCAGTGCACCATATCAGTTGTGTAAAACTCAGGTTGTTCACGGATGTGTCCATGGCCTGCCAAAGCACCATGAGGCTTGCACCCAGAAAGAACCAGCAAATGATGGTGGAGATAACCCCACGAAAAAAAGAACGAACTGATCCCGGAACCACAATGGATTCGCCAGCGGGTAAAAATCTTCTTCCTAGTTTCTCAGCGATAAAGGGAAACAAGCCAGGCAGGATGGGAATGCCGGTGACCACCATCAGGAAAATGGCGGCACTAATTTGCATGGATGAGGCTTCATGGGTCAGCAATCCCAGCACAACAGCAAGGAAAGCGCCGCTAGCCATGGTGAAAAGCACCTCATAAATGGAGGTGGTGACCCCGGCGGAGATGGATACATTTTCCCTCATTGCCGAGTTGATGCGAAGAAAAAGGGCAAGCCCCTTTCCCGGCACATATTTTCCCAACTGGGCGATGTAAAAACATCGCAGCGCGAAGGGCAGGGATATGGGTTGCTTGATATCGTTCAAAAGATCCGCCCAGAACCACCCTGAAAAACCGATGCCGATTATGTAGAGTATGCCGCTCAGGATAATCCCGGATAATGAAACCCCCTGTAACTGTTTCAACAGAAGTGTTCCCGGGTTTAGATTGCCCTCCGGGTCCTTGAGTGCCTCAAGATGCAGGATCTTCCAGAATTGAAACCCGACGGCAAATGTTATCAAAATCCAGATAAACACCTTGATGAACGGCCAGAATTTTTTCAATCGAGCCTGCATGGATGCCTTTAAATAGTGGTATCGGTACTCGAAGTCTGTTAAGTTGTTGTACAAAACCTGTTTCAATAAGGGAAAAAACCATGAAAAAATTTGCCGGCCTTGTTGCGTTTGTCCTTTTTCCAGCTTTCACACTTCTTGCCTCCGCCTTTGTTTTCCAAGGTTCGGATGATGCCGCGCGGAGTGTTGCAATCGAGTTGTTCAAGTCCTTGGATGAGCAGCAGAAAAGTGAGGCGCTGAAGGCATTGGATGACAAGGATCGATTTTCAGAGGTGTTTCCAGCGGTTGAAAGAAAAGGGCTGGCAATGAGTAAATTAAAGCCGGAGCAGGCGGCTCTTGTTGAAAAAATGATTCTTGCGATGACTTCAAGCTATGGGGCTTCCCGCTGCCTGGAGGTGGCCAAGCAAACTCCCGCCAACCGAAGATACATTAATTTTTTTGGAGCGCCCGGTGATGGAAAGTCCTTTGCATTCCGTTTGGCCCAGCATCATTTGACCCTGTTGCACTGTGAATTTTCAACGGATGACAAGGGTGAATTCGGGCCGGTTCTTTTGGGTGGCAACCCCGTCAACAACCTTTGGGAGGAAGAAGAGGCTATTTTGCTCGCCCTTGCAAAAACTTTGGACAAGGAAACACTTGCCAAGCTTGCAGGGCCCGGGGGATCAGGCCAGGCGATTGGTAAATCTGGGATCGCCATCAAGGATCTGCCCAAGCCCGCCTCCGACCTAGCCGCCAAGTTGCTGGCTAAAAGGCTTGATGTTTTCTCCGCGGATCGGAGGAAAAAAATAGATAAGATTATCGCTTCCCAGGGAGGGGTTGAACAAATGAAGCTTGTATTGTCAGGAAACGCCACCCAGGGACACATGCAGGGCGGCAATTACTCCTGGAAATTCGGATCAGACTCGGTTTTGATCGATTGGCAAACCGCTGGAAAAAATCATCTTCACATGACTGTTCGTGCCAAGCCGAAGGCGTAGTCTCAATAATCAAAGGTGTTTAATATGATTTTAAGAGTTCTGTGCTTGCTTTCCCTTTCACCCATGCTTTTTGCCCAGGAAGGTGATGCCATTGAATTATTCAATGGCAAGGATCTTTCTGGCTGGATTGTTGAGGGACCAACGGAGTTTGACAATAAGGGAACCAAGGAACCCATATGGGTTGTTGAAAATGGCATGATCACATGCAGGGTGAACAACCGAAAAAGCTTCGGCTTCCTGCGCTATGACAAAAAACAATTCACCGACTTTGTGTTCAGCCTTGAATACAGGCTATCCGAGAAGGAGTTGCCCAAGCAATCACCGTGCAATAGTGGTATTGGGATTCGCACAGGGGTGTATAATCCCAAGGTCGCTGATTCACGCCCTTCAATCGCGGGGTATGAGATCCAACTTCTGGACGATGCGATGAAAAATCCCGACAAGCATTCCACGGGTTCGCTTTATCGCTATGTCGCACCCAGTGTGAAGGCGGTTAAACCAGCTCCCGAATGGAATAAAATCGAGATCCAGTGCAAAGGGACCAGGATTTTGATCACCCTGAACGGCGAGAAGATCATTGATGTCGACCAGTCAACGCTTGATGCCATCAAAAACAAGCCTCTTCAAGGCTATGTTTGCCTGCAGAATCATGGTGGAAGAGTTGATTTTAAAAATCTTCGGGTAAGGGAACTCAAATAATCCCGCTGGGTTTCTATAATACTTTGGTTGACTATGATTTTAATGGAGTTTGTGTCATGAGCAATGAGCCTATCAACCAGGAAAACTTGAATTTGCCCTCCACCCGGACCGATAATCCAGACCGGGTTCCCGCGAGAAAGATCGGCAAATACGATATGAACAAGGCGGGCGACCTGGACAAGGCGGGCAGAATCCAGGAGGCTCAAGCCACCCAAAATCTTGATCAACCCTCTCTTCTCTCCAAGTTCGATAACGATGCATTCATCGAGCGTGAGCTTGAAGCAGCCATGGCGGGTATCTCTGAAACCGATCTCATGGGTGGTGCGCCATTGCCCAAGCGGAAAAAGGGACAAGAACCTCTCCCCCAGATGAAGCTGGGCCGTGTGCTCCGAATCCATGACCAGGATGTTTTCGTCGAGCTTCCCGGGGGACGAACCCAGGGCGTTTTATCCATCCTTCAGTTCCCTGAGGGCAACCCGGTCATCGGGCAGGAAGTCGAAGTCAAGATTGAAGGCTTTGATGGCCCCAATGGGGTGCTCCTTCTTTCTCGCAAAGGTTCTGTTGTTTCAAACGCCAACTGGAGTACCGTTGCGGTTGGCATGACCGTTGAGGCCAGGGTGACCGCTGTGAACAAGGGCGGTTTGGAAATCGATGTGCATGGCTTGCGTGGTTTCATGCCCATCAGCCAGATTGAAATGTTTCGGGTCAACGAGCTTGAACCCTACCTGAACCAAAAATTAACCTGCATGGTCGTGGAAGTTGATGTTCCCGCCCAGAATCTTGTCGTAAGCAGGAGAGACCTACTCGAGAAGGAAAAAGCCGAAGCCAAGGAAAAGCTTTGGGCAGAGCTTAATGAAGGCCAGGTTCGTGAAGGTATTGTCAGGTCGGTGATGCCTTTTGGTGCCTTTGTTGACCTCGGAGGCGTTGATGGTTTGCTGCATATCAGCGAGATGAGCTGGAGCAGGGCAGTTGATGCAACCAAGTTGTTCCAACCGGGCCAGAAGGTGAAAGTTGTCGTTTTGAAAATCGATCACGAAACCAGGAAAGTCGGTCTTGGGTTCAAGCAACTGGAAGAAAACCCGTGGGATGCCTTTGCTAAAGATAACAGGCCAGGCGCGGTGATCACGGGTAAAGTCACCAAGCTTGCGGAGTTTGGCGCCTTCGTTGAGTTATCCCCGGGAATCGAGGGGCTTATTCATTTGTCTGAATTGTCCACCACCCGCGTGCGAAGGGCGCAGGATGTAGCCAAGGTCGGGCAGGATATTCAAGTCAAAATCCTGAGCATGGATCCGGAAACCAAGCGAATCTCATTGTCGATCAAGGCGTTGACCGCTCCTGAGGCTTCTGTTGCTGAACCTGAGGAAGCTGAACCAGTCGCACCTGCAAAGCCCGTTAAACCCGCTCCTCCCCGGAATTTCACCATGCGTGGCGGCATTGGTGACTCGGGTAACAAGCCTCTTTTCTAACAACCGTGGGTTTGCATGAACCGCCTGCATTTGCGGGCGGTTTCCACCGCGTCATGGCTGTGCCTGCTTAGCTCCCAGTGCACACCCCCATTGTAACCAATTCCAGCCAATCCTTGAAAAACATCCTTAAAAGCAATTTCACCCTCTCCCGGAAGCAGGTGGTCGTGCACATTTTTTTTCATGTCTTCAAGATGAACATTCCAAAGCACTGAACACCATTTTTGAAGATGGGGCAGCAATGGCATTTCGTTCATGCATTCAAGATGCCCTATATCCAGTGTCAAACCAAACCCAGGGCGGTTGACAGCCTTGTGAAGCTGCTCAAATTTTCCCATTGTGTCGATGAACATGCCGGGTTCCGGTTCAAAAGCTATTTTCACACCGCTGTTTTCAACATGCCTTGTGACCAGCCTGCATTGCTCGACAAGAATCTGCCAATAGACATCATCCGTGGCTTCAAAATCGGGTTTGCCCGACCAGAAACTTAGAATGTTTGATCCCATTTCACCTCCCAGCTCGGCACAACGCAGGAGGAAATCCATTCTTGTTTTTCGGTCGACGGCCTGCTTGGATAACAGTGTCGGTTGGTGCTTTCTCCATGGGTCGAGGATAAACCGCGCGCCAGTCTCGATCACTAGGTTTAGATTCAAATCCCGAGCTATTTTTCCGAGTTCTTTTGCCCTTTTTATAGCATCAGTGGCGAACGGATCAACGGTGTTGAAATCCAAAGTGAACGCGACCGAGCGGTACCCAAGCTCCGCGATAATTCGCAAAGCATCTTCTATTTTGTGGTGAGCAAAGCCGTTGGTGTTGTATCCTGGCAGCATCATTCTTCCTCCAGGATTCTGATTATCCCGGATTGCAATTACCGGGCAAGGAACTTTAAGCAGCTTTTCGGGAATTGTTGATTCGTGAAAGGCCTGTGGCGTGTTCAGCGAAGCGCCTTGCCACCGTGTGCACAAATAGGTCGGGGGGGGCACCATGCCATTGGCTTTGCACATGGACATCGCATTGGTCGTTGAAATAATCGATCGAAACCAGAGGCAGCATCGACCCATCATCCGCACGAACCTGATACTTTGAGTATGCGGGTTTTTCCTGCAGGCAAATTTCCGTGGAGAACCAGTCCAGGCCGCTTATCTCTCGAAGTTCCTCGGCGAAATCCAAAAGTGGTTGAAGTCGGAATTTCCTTATTTCCTGGGCCTCGAGTGGGATGTAGCTTTTCTCGCCGGGTGAGCAGTATTCCGCGGGTTTCCACCAGAAATGATGGAAGGTACCCAAGCAATGGATGACCCGCCAGTACGCGGGTCTTGTGAGGCCATGGCTGGTTTGAAGAAAACCACAACGAACCTCTTCCTGGAGAAGGTAGGAATCGGATGGGTCTGCGCCGAGGGTTTTTTGAACCATGGAAACCAGCTCATCAATCGCCTGTGTTTTCAAATGGGTCACGCCCTTGTTGCCAAACCCGTTTCCTTTCTTGAGGAACAATCCGCCATTCCATGTTGGATTCTTTTTGCCAAGGAACGAGACAATCATCTGCCTTGTGGTCTTTTCGGTGAGGCCGGGTCGCAAAACAAGCGACCTTGGCACTCCTAGTTTATTCCTGGAAAGTTCAAAATGACTTGCGGCCTTGTCGGTGAATAATCTTGACCTATGGGGTGAATTCACCGGCTTTCCGCCACAATCCTGGATGGTTTGGGATAGTTTGGCGAATGGTTCGTTTGCCTCGTGCCAGAGTGAGAAAAAGTCCAGGTGAAACCCGGATGTAAGTTTTCCTATACGGATCTTCTCAATCGTTTCCTGCACATTGCCTTCATGCACCAGCAGGAACCGCAGGCCACGCCTCGAGCATTCTTTTTGCAATGCCTCAAGAAAAATCGCGAATGATGGGTGCGCGGGGTCCTTCAAGCTCATGCTGAGGTCATAATTCCCGGAAGAATAATCTTCCACGCTTTCAACATGCATCTCGGAATTTGAGTCTTTCAGGTAAAGCCTGGGAAAGCTTTCGCTGGAAGAATGCTGGAAATTTTCCATGTACAAAGGAACCCTTGCGACTCTTTTCTCAAAGTTTTGCGCTGCCAACAAAACCCGGTCATCTTTATTCGTGTTTCCAACCCGTTTAACATTAGGAATTCATGGGATTGATTTTAAACAGGTAAATTGGGTGGATATAAGTGTCAAAATGGGTAATCGAGGGAGGCTCTTTTTCACCCATATGCAATTCGCCTTGTGTTTCCTTTCAATCATTCCTACCCTATGCCCGCCCAAGTGATTTTGCTCGGCATGAAGCCGGCTATTTTACTGCGGATTCGGGCGCAATCGATCGGAACCGGTTGCATGATTTGAAAAAACGCGGGGCTGTATTAAGCCAAGGGCCATACCCGGTTTTTCTCAATCAATTCAGGTGATTTTTATCAAAAGTCAGGGAGCATGGATGCTCGTTATGAAGACATTAAAATTGTTTGCAATTGTTGCTTTGGTTTTCGCCATTCCATTCGCTTGGATGCTTTCTGCCGCTGATACGGATGCAAAATTTCAAAAGATCCTCGCGGTCCAAAGAGCCATGCTCGAGGGGCAGGACCATGTTAAAAAAGGAAATTTCCAAGCCGCTGTCATCATCCTTGAAGGGCAGATTTCCTCCATCGATGGGAACAAGGAATACTTGCAACTGCTTCAGGCTGCATACCGGGGGCATATTCGCGACCTTCAGGCCAAGGGCCTTAATGATGAAATAGCCAAGTATGAAAAGCGCATGCAAATTCTTGATTCGACATCTGCCCAGGAAACAAAGCCGGTCGCGGTGGTATCAACCCCGGCACCTGCCAAGGCGAAAAGTCCCGAGCAACCCAAGCCAGTTCAGGATGCGCCCAAGGTTAGGGGCAAAATCGAGGATTCCAACGAGGATAATCCTTTCTCCTTCACCAACTCGCAGAGGTATCACGATGCCAGGCTAAGGCTGGACCAGGCCGAGAAGGAATTCGCGGGCAAAAATTTCAGGCTTGCCTCAAAGCTTTTTGAGGAGGCTTACAGGCTTGAGCCCAAGGTGATGGCGCAAAGTGTCGAACGCTGGGCCTATTGCAGGTTGTATTCGGTCGTTGACGCGATGAATCAGCGCCAAAATAACAGGCTCGATCCCCAGTGGGAGAATGAAATCCGGGTTAGCCTATCGATGGCTCCCCAGTTGAAATCATTTGGTAATACCCTCTTGCAAAGCATTGACCAGCGCAAGCAGGAGATTGGTGGCGGCGCTTCCCAGCAGATCGAGACATCCGCTGTCGAAGTCAAGCATACCGGGCCATACCAGGGTAACTGGTATCTCGCGGAGACAAAAAATTTCAGGGTTTGGCACCATCTTTCACAGGCCGATGCCACGCAGGTTGCAAAGTCAGCCGAGGCCTGCAGGGTTGATGCAGGCATGAAATGGTTTGGATCGGTCGGCCAGGACTGGACTCCCATATGCGAGATCTATCTTCATCCCACCGCGCAGGAATATGCGAAATCCACAGGAGCCCCCGCTGTCTCACCCGGGCATACCACCTTGAAAACCGAAGGCAGCCGGGTTCTTTCCCGCAGGATCGACCTTCATACCGATGATTCAAACATGCTGATTGGCGTGCTTCCCCACGAAACCACCCATGTGGTTCTTGCGGGCAGGCTTGGCGACCAACCGGTTCCACGCTGGGCTGATGAAGGCATGGCGGTCCTCGCGGAACCCAAGAACCGAATTCAAAGGCATCTGGACAACCTGCCCAGACATGCCCGTGAGAATACTTTGTTTCATGTTTCGCGACTGATGCAGATGTCGGACTATCCAGAACCCAAGCTGGTTGGGCCTTTTTATGCCCAAAGTGTTTCCCTGGTTGATTTCCTCACACGGTTGAAAGGGCCCCAGGTATTCAGCGAGTTCATGAAGGATGGACTTAAAAATGGTTATGAGGGCGCGTTATCCAGGCATTATTCCATCCAGGGGTTCAACGAATTGAACCAAAGCTGGTGGAACGCCTCTTTCACCAATAACACCGCCTCTAAAAACTGAGGCCACCTTTGGACTGGTGCCAATCAAAAAAAGCCTATGCCTCGTATTCGGCTTGCGATTGCCTGATGACTCGCTCTTCGTTTTCAGATAGGTAAAGCAGTCGGTTGCATGACTTGCAAGCCACGAATAAATGGCTGCGAACCTCGTTCATCATCTGGGATGTGACCTCGGTGGCGCATGCAGCGCAGGTTTTTCCCTCAAGCGGCGATAAGGCCTCATGCTTGAAGGATTGGACAATACGCATGTACTTGCCCAGGTGTTCCGCGGAGAGTTTGGCTTCCTCGGCTTTCAACATCACCATTGTTTCAGCAAACTGCGCCTCCAGTTCGCTTTTTCGGTCAGTGGATGTCTTCTCAATCGTTGCCGCCTCCGCCTTGGCTGCCTTCAATTGTTTTTCCTGCTCGGGCAAAGCCGCGGTTTTTTCCTCCTGCTCGGTGATCGAGAGGAATATCTCATCCTCGACCTTGGCGATCTCCGCCTTGGTGTTGGTGATTTCAATCTTCAGTGCGTCATACGCCTTGTTGTCGGAGGCTTCGTTTTGTTGTTTTTGTAATTTTGCCACCCGGGTGTTCAATTCCTTGAAGGAGACTTCCTTTTCATGGATGGTGACCTTGAGTTTTTTCAGGTGATCCTGGAAATCCTTGAACTCTTTTTCCATTCTTTCAATGCGGGTTTTTTGCGCCTTTATCTGCCTGGGTATCCGCGCGATTTGCTCCTGCAGCTCAAACGCGTGCTTGCTGTGCTTATGAATTTCCTTCAAGATCAATCCTGGCTGTGTCATTGACTATTCATCCTTGTTTGTGAATTATTGTTCCATGGGTAATAAAAAAAGGGCCCCTGTGGGGGCCCTTTGGCTTTACTGTTTTAGTGAAAGGTCGATGAAACCTTCCAGTTGTCTGCTGCGCACGGGGTGCTGCAGCTTCCTCACGGCTTTCGCCTCGATCTGCCTCACTCTTTCCCGGGTCACCTTGAAAATCCTGCCCACCTCCTCAAGGGTGTAGGTGTAACCATCGCCTAGGCCGTAGCGCAGCTTGATGATCTCCCTTTCCCTGTAGGTGAGGGTTTTCAGCACACCATCGATTTTGTCCTTGAGCATTTCCTGGGCGGCGGCGTTGACAGGCGAATCAACCGAGTTATCCTCGATGAAATCCCCGAAGTAGCTGTCTTCGCTTTCTCCAACTGGCCTGTCCAGGCTGATCGGATGCCTGCTGATTTTCATCACCCTGCGGGTTTCCTCGACGCTGATCTCAGCAGCAATCGCGATTTCCTCGATCGTGGGTTCCCGACCCATGTCTTGCAGAAGTTTCTTGGTGACATTTCTCAGCTTGGACATGGTTTCAATCATGTGCACTGGGATGCGGATGGTCCTTGCCTGGTCTGCGATCGCGCGGGTGATCGCCTGCCTGATCCACCAGGTCGCGTAGGTGCTGAACTTGTAGCCCCTGCGGTACTCGTACTTGTCAACCGCCCTCATCAAGCCGGTGTTACCTTCCTGGATCAGGTCCAGGAAACTTAATCCGCGGTTGCGGTATTTCTTGGCGATGCTTACCACGAGGCGAAGGTTGCCTCCGGAAAGATCTCGCTTGGCTTGTTCGTATTCCATGAACCGGGTGTGGACCGTGACAACCCGTTTTTTCAGCTCGTTGGTGTCTTCCATCGTGCTGTACATGTAATCGCGAAGTTCTTTTTCCAAAGCCTGGATGTCTTCCTTCGGGCCTCGGATATTATTGAGGTACCGGATCTCGGTCTCGAGTTCCTCCATCCTTCTCGCGATTTGCTCCAGCTTTTTCATCAGGGGCTGGATTTTCTGGGTCCGAATGCTCAACTCCTCGACCAGGCATACCGCCTTGCGCCTGCGGATTCGAAGCACCCTGCGGATTTTCCTGCGGGTTTCCTCGTCGATCGTGCCGCTCATCATCAGGTTGAAATCTTCCTGGTTCTGCTCCATCAGCCTTTCAAGTGTGCGCAGATTGTGCGGCATTCTTTGTAGGATTTTGTCCTTCTCGAGGTTTTCAGTCAGCGAAACCTTGATCGTGCGATCGAAGGGCAGTTCCCCCGAATGAACCCTCTTGAGCGTGTCCACAACCTGGTTGAGGGCACCATCACATTCCAAAACCTTCCTGCGGAATCGCTTGCGGGTGATTTCTATCTTCTTGGCAAGGTTTATTTCCTGCTCCCTTTTCAGGAGGGGGATTTCACCCATCTGCGTCAGGTACATGCGCACCGGGTCATCTATGCGCTTTCCTTCTTCCTGCTCGATGAAGCTAAAATCAATTTCTGGCTGAGTCTCGGCACTTGAGCCTGATGCGCCACCTTCCCTGTCCTCCACCTCGGATTCATCGATTAACTCGATTCCCTGTTCCTCAAGCACAAGCAGCAGCTTGTCGATTTTTTCAGGGTTGGTGTCATCCTCGGGCAGATGCTCGTTCACCTGGGTGTAAGTCAGGAAACCTTTCTCTTTACCGGTTTCCAGCAATGCCTTGAAAGTAACTTCAATCTTTTCCATCAAATGCCTCCATCGAGACGGGAAGGGGTTTGGACCGAACCGGATCCAACCGTACGGGATTGCAATTTCCTTAGGAGTTCAATGGCGGTTTCGTGGTCATTCGCGGCATGTAACTGGTCCTGGAGGACCTTCACCGCAGGTTTGACCTTGCGCTCATTGAAACGATCCAGAATATTGCCATACCATGCCACAGGTTCTGGATTGCGCCGACCTTGGTCGGCTAAATCCAACAGTTTCGAACCAATCGGACTGTCGCCCAGTCGGGCGCGAACTGCATCCAAGTCAGGCAATTGCTTTTCGTCCTGCAAATCGAACAGGATTGAAACAACCTGCCTTAACCCGGGATGATTCAAATCGTCGGTCCTGATATCCTGACGGGCTCGAGCCACCAGGTCAGGGTTTGCCAGCAGAACTTCCAATAGTTCTTTTTCCTCAGGTGCCGGCTTCGCACGACGAGATTCTTCGTTTGTCACATTCGCATGGGTTTCAACCTTGCGGGGCTCGGTCTTCGGCCGAAGCTCATTCACCCGCTTTTTCAAGGTTTCTTCGCTCAAACCCAGCCTTTTGCTGATACGTCCGATCATCAATTCAAGTTTCATCTGGGACGAGGGGTTGCTGTCCGCGGGTATCCTCGCCAGAACTCCCAAGATTGAATCCGTGGCCCTGCGCTTGGTCTCAAGGGACGCGCCTTCCCTGCTGATCTGTGCCATCATCGAGTTAAGTTTGAATTCCAACGCGTCAACCGCCGACTTTAATGCAAGCTGGAAAGGCTCGGGGCCATCCCTCAATAACAAATCACATGGGTCCAGGCCCTCGGGAAGCGTGGCTATCGCCAGGTCCATGTCGTTGGTCACGAATAATTCAAGGGCCCTGTCCACACCCTGCTCACCACCCGCATCAGCATCGAACACCAGCACGACTTTGTTGGTCCATCTGCGAAGCTGGCGCAGATGCCGGGCGTTGATGGCGGTTCCCATCGTTGCGACAACATTTCCAACGCCCATTTGGTGCGCCATCATTACATCGGTGTAGCCTTCAACCACTGCCAGGAAGCCGGCCTTGGTTATGTGGTTTCGAGCCTGGTCGATTCCGTAAAGTTGTTCGCTCTTGGAAAACAATTGTGAATCGGAGGAATTATAGTATTTGGGAGCCTTGTCCGCGAATGGTGAGGAGGGCATTATCCTGCCGCCAAAACCAACCGTGTTTCCGAGCACATTGCGAATCGGGAACATGATCCTGTCGCGGAATCGGTCATAAAGCCCGGGCTTGTCAGTCTTGCGTCCTATCAAGCCCACTTGTTCCAGCATTCCCACATCCACCCCATCATTATGGGCAAGCTCCAACAGCCAATCCCCCCTGCGTGGAGCAAAGCCTAATCCAAACTGCCTGATGATTTCGTCTTCTAAACCCCGGCTGGACAGGTAACTTCTAGCTTCAGCAGCCAAGGGTGATTCTTGCAGGCACTGGTGATACTGATCTGATGCCCAGCGCACTGAGTCAAGCATTGTCCCGCGCAGCCGGTTCTGCAGTAAATTTTCTTTTTTTTCCAGATTTATACCTGCCCTCTTGGCCAAAATTTCCAAAGCTTCGGCAAAATCGACTTTTTCGTACTCTTGCACAAATGTGATCACATCCCCATATTTGCCACAGGACCAACACCTGTAGCGCCCACGACGGGGATCCACATCAAAAGAAGGACGATGATCATCATGGAATGGGCAGAGGCCCTTGAATGTTTGCTGGCCCGCGGGGCGCAGGGAAATGTAGCTGCCCACGACATCAACGATGTCACTGGCTTCCTTTACCATTTTAACCCTGTCGTTATCCAAGTATTTATAACCTTCTAAATTTGGGCCTTTAGATCAATAAATTTTATTTCTTAACTTCAACAAACCAGAAAAGGCTGGTATGCCTGCAAGTTTAAGTCATCTGGGGTGCCTTTACGCACCTTCAAGAACCATTTTTAAAATTAGGCGGCCTGTTTGAGGAACCAGCACCTGGGTGATATTGCTTGTTTTTTTTGGGGAAACTCCTGTAACCTTGCGACTGAAAACAGGGGTGTTAAAATTAAGAGACTCAATCATGTATATGGCACTCCTTGCCAATTTTACGCTGAACCCACATGAATATTTCACAATCCGATAAAAACCCGGATTGAGAAGCACCCTAAAGTTAATTGTAAATTTTTTATATAGGTGGTCAAGGACAGCAGGGATAAAGACTTAGGGAAACGGACCTATTTAATTAACAACTGAAAATAAATGGGTTGACAAACCTTTATTCACTCTATAGCAGTTTTTCGGGTTCTTACCCTTGTGCGAACTTTTTTGATTTTAACATCAACTTTCACCCTCCCTTTTGCCGATCTTATTCCCATATGGGGCTTTTCCCCGCTTTTTTATTGGTTTCTGTGAAGGAGTTTGGTATGCGGAAGTCTTGGAAGTTTGCTGGTATTTGTTCCGGGTCCCTTTTCTTGTTCGGTGCCGCCTTGCCCGTTTTTGCCGCCGCACCCACTGCTGCTCAAATTCTTTCCTTTAAACCTAAACAGGATGGAATTCTTTTTTCCACCCCCTCTGCTGATGAGGAAAACTCCTGCAAAGTCGAACTTGTCAAAGGTGCCAAAAAAGGCTCCGGCTGGATCCTCAAGGATTCACAGGGTAACCTCGTTCGTAGATTCTTTGATTCCAACGATGATAACCGAATCGATGTTTGGTCTTATTACAAGGATGGAGTCGAAATTTACCGCGAAATTGACACAAACTACAATGGCAAGGCCGACCTTTACCGCTGGTTGAATTCCGGTGGCACAAAGATCGGTGTTGATGAAAATGAGGATGCCAAAATCGATGCCTGGCAGGTTATCAGTCCCGAGGAAGTCAGTCAGGAAATCTTAAAGGCCGTGGCCACAAAGGATTTCTCCCGCCTCAAGCCCCTGCTTCTTACTGAAGCAGACTTGAAAACGCTCGACCTTCAGGGTGAAGTTGCAAGGAAAGTTAGGGACCAGGTCCTCGCAGTTCCAGCGAAATTCCAGGCCACCCTGGCCAAGGTTCCCTCCCTGGATGAAAAAACAACCTGGCTTCATGTTGAAATGGGCATCCCCCAATGTCTTCCCGCCGACCAGACTGGTAGCAAAGGCGACATTTTCCGCTTTGCAAAGGGAACCATTCTGTATGAGGCCGCCGGAAAAACCGACTGGCTCCAGACTGGCGAAATGTTCCTGGTCAATGGAGCATGGAAACTTTCCGATGCTCCCATCCCTGGCGCCGTAAGCGAGGATGAAGGCAGCGTTCGGCCGGGCACCAACAAGATCGACCTCGAAAAAGATCCTGAACTTAAAAAATTGGTTGATGAACTCGCCGCGATAGATGCCGCGGTTGAATCCAATAGTACCGGTGGCGCAAGCGCATCCCTTGCCAAGCATCATCTCCGCAGGGCTGATCACCTCGAGAAAATTCTCGCCAAGGTCAAGCCCGAGGATCGTGACCCATGGATCAGGCAGCTTGCGGACAGTTTAAGCAGTGCCGCCCAAAACAGCGCTGCCGGCGACCAGGTTGCATCCAAGCGTCTTGCCTCGCTTGAAGAGCAACTTGCAAAGGCATTACCTGGAAGCAATCTTGCTGGTTATGTTTCCTTCCGTGGCTTGCAGGCGGATTACGCCGCCCGAATTTCCAAGCCGGGTGAGGATTTCAACAAGATCCAAAATGAATGGATGACCAAGTTGGCTGCCTTTGTGCAGGCATATCCAAAGTCCGATGATGCTCCGGATGCCTTGTTGCAGCTTGGCATGGTGAGTGAATTTTTGGGCAAGGATGTGGAAGCCAAGAACTGGTATACCCAGATTGCCAAGAATTTCGCGGGTAAACCCCAGTCCGCGAAAGCCGCGGGCTCTATCCGAAGGATGGAAAGTGAAGGGCAACCCTTCACCCTGGTTGGCCCCACGCTTGCAAATCCAAGCCAGAATTTCGACATCACCAGCATGAAGGACAAGATGGTTGTGGTTTATTACTGGGCGAGTTGGAATGGCCAGACCCTTGGCGATTTCGCGAAGCTCAAGTTGATCATGGAAACCTATGGCCCCAAGGGGTTGGATCTGGTTTGCGTGAATCTTGATACCACATCCGAGGAAGCCAACACTTTCTTGAAGAGATCGCCTTTTGCAGCACAGCACCTTTATCAAACAGGCGGGCTGGAAGGAAAACTTGCAACTGACTATGGCATCCAGGTTCTTCCCCAGGTATTTCTGGTGGGCAAGGATGGCAAGGTCGTGGGCAAGAACCTTCAGATCTCGACTGTTGAGGAAGAGATCAAGAAGAACCTTAAATAAGGTGCTTGAAACCTCCGGGCGATAAATAACAAAAGACTCATGGACTGCGCTCCATGGGTCTTTTTATTTGAATGAGATGAAAGATAAAGAACCCCTTCGACAGGCTCAGGGACCGAAGGGAGGAAGTGTGTGAGAGAAATTAAAAGCCCATGGACAGGAAGTGTGTGAGAGAAATAAAAAGCCCATGGACTGCGCTCCATGGGTCTCTTGATTTGTAGGAGATGAAAGATAAAAAACCCCTTCGACAGGCTCAGGGACCGGATATGCCCTTCGACAGGCGGACATGCCCTTGGGCAGGCTCAGGGTCAATAAAACATAACAAATATACCTTAAAAAGCCGTAAATTTAAGAGGGTTTTATCCCAAGCATTTGATTGACAGTAATCTTTTCAGATATTACACTTATATTGCCTAAACATGCGTGATTTTCCCTCCTAAAATCTTCCCATGAGAATCTGTTTGTGAAACCAGTTCCTGGCATAATGCAACTATCTTTCATCATGATTTTTTGCCTTTGCTTTTTTAATGTACCTGAAGTTTACGCGGCAGATTCCTTCACGGATAAAGTTTTGCCTTTCTTGAAAACTTATTGCCTGGAGTGTCATGATCAGAAAACCAAGAATGGCGAATTAGATCTATCCCGATATACGAGCGCTGCAAAAGCAATAGAGGATTTCAAACAATGGGAACATGTGGTGACATTTCTTCGGAAAGAAGAGATGCCGCCAGCAAAGGCCAAACAACCCACCGCCGAATTACGAACCGAGATGCTGGGGGTGGTGCAGGGC
>SYCV01000180.1 GCA_005786805.1 Planctomycetia bacterium
AAAAGTCCCCCTAAAAGCAAGGTTATCAAGCCCAGTGCGATAAAAATCCAGCCAGCTGAAAAGTAAAGAAACAACCAGCCCGCCGAGGCCACCAGGCAAGGCCAGGGATAGAAGGGAACCTTGTAAGGCCTTTCAAGTTCGGGCTGGTTTCGTCTTCGTAGCATCAAGGCTACGATCTGGCCCAAAAAGTGTTCCAAAATCCGGGTGGTGACCAGGGCGGTTATCACCGATCCAAGGTCGAAAAACGACCAAAAAAGAGTCAATCCTCCAACCAGCAGCAGGGAAAAGTGAGGGATCTGGTGGGTGGTGTGCACACGGGCAAGCCCCCTGAAAAAATGACCTTTTCTTGCGGCCCCATAGGGGATTCTTGAATATCCAAGCAGTGCCGCAAACGCGGCTCCCAGGCAACTCCAGACCAGGAACAAGGTCATCAGGATGGCTGCACCTTCGCCATGCAGGATTTTCATAAACTCCGCGGCCAGGCTGAAGCTATCGACCTCGGGCGGGTGGACCGGGATTTTTTTCCAGTCAACCACGCTGGTCAGGGCAATGTGAACCATCAGGAAAAGTGAGATGACCGTGACACTGCAAAGGAAAATGGATCTCGGGATGGTTCTGCCCGGGTCCTTCACCTCGTCACCAACATAACAAATGTTGTAATAACCGAGGTAGGAATACATCGCGAGGATCATCGCCTGGCCCAACCCGGAGGAAAAACCACCCAGGCCTGGCCAATCCGTGCCGGCCAGTTCAAAGGCACCCGCGTGATTGAAATGAAGGATGCCATCGATGATTATCCATAGGATCGCGACCAGCACACCTGCGCTGAAAACAATCGTGAGTTTCCCGAGAATCTCGACTTTTCGATAAAGCAGAAAAATCAGAAAAGCCCCTAGTGCGAAGGCCAACAATCGTGAAGGGCTTATGCTCCATGCAAGGTCAGTTCCCTCGATGAGTGCGAATTTCCAGGTGAGTTGCTCGTTCCATGATTGGATATCGGGATGAATGGCGGCTGCGAACTGGCTCATTGCTATCAACCCGGAGGCGACCTCAAGGGGCCCGCTTAGCATGAATTGCCAGATGAACAGGAAAGCCATCAGCTTTCCCCAGCTTTTTTTGCCGAAGCCCTCCAGCAGATAAAGGTAGGACCCACCCGACCCGGGAAATGCCGACCCTAGTTCGCTCCATATCATGCCATCAAGCAAAATCAAAACTCCCGCTGCGACCCAGCCCAACAGAGCAAGGGGGCCGGGCAGATGTGCCAGCATCAAGGGTATTGTCACAAAGACCCCCGCACCCACCACCATGCTGATGTTGAGCGCGGTTGCCTGGACCAGGTTGAAATGCTGCTTGAGTTCGCTTTTTGAAGCATTTGCCGTTGTTTCGCTCATTGTCTCGCCTTTTGCAATTTGGGATCTTCCTGTTTCCCTCGCATTGGATCAACGGTTATAATCCCATTACCCTCCTCTAATGCAAATGTAAGTTTTGGAGTTTATTGTGATTCTTAAAATCCAGCCATTCATCATCTTTTTGGTTTTTCTGACAGCGCTAGGTTTCACCCAAGCCTGGCAGAAAGATTATAAAGACCAGCTCCCTTTCATCCCCCCCAAATCACCCCAGGATTCACTCAAGGCTTTCAAGACCAGGCCAGGCTTCAAGATTGATCTCATCGCATCTGAACCCCTCATCGGTTCCCCCGTTGCGATCGACTTCGATGAAAATTCAAACCTTTATGTCGCCGAGTACCCCGAATACAACGCCTATGCCAATCCGGATTTTAAAAACTTGGGCCGTATCAAGCTTCTTCAAGATTCCAACAACGATGGCATATACGACAAAAGCACGATCTTCGCTGCTGACATCCCCTTCGCAGCTTCTGTCTTTTGCTACGATGGTGGCATTTTTGTTGGCGCTGCACCCGATATCTGGTTCCTTAAAGACACCAACAATGATGGCAAAGCCGACATCAGGAAAAAGGTGCTCACAGGTTTTGGCAGGGATCATGCCGGCGAAGCCATGCTTAACTCCTTCCGCTGGGGGCTTGATAACCGCATCCATATTTCCACGGGGATGGCGGGTGGCGAAATCCGCCTGGGCGATGATTCCAAGGGCAACTCCACGCAAGTTCGTAATCAAACCATTCTTCTCGATCCAACCACGCTGAGCTTTGAAAAAACCAGTGGTGGTGGCCAGCATGGGTTCTCCCTTGATAATTATAACCGGGCTTATGTCTGCAGTAATTCCGAGCCCGCCCAAATCCTTGCCTTTGATACCCGCTATTTATCACGCAACCCTTATGTTCAAACCCCCGCTCCCGCTGTTAACATCACCCCCGGGAGTAAATTCACCCGCATCTTCCGCATCAGTCCCGATGAACCCTGGCGAATTCTTCGAACGGATCTTCGAACCAAGGGTATTGTCAAGGGTTCCAACGAGGGGGGGAAAGTGTCCGGGTTCTTCACAGGCGCCACCGGCATCACCTCTTATCGGGGCGATGCTTTCGATCCAGGCCTCGTGGGTGACATCTTTGTTGGCGAAGTCTCAGGCAATCTTATTTATCAGGCCAGGCTTGATGATAAGGGCATCATCCCCATCGCAAACCGCGCTGAACCCGAGGTCGAATTCCTCGCGAGTTCTGACAACTGGTTCCGACCCGTGCAGATGGCCCATGCACCCGATGGCTGCCTTTATGTGATCGACATGTACCGTGGGCTTATTGAAGGCGCTGCCTTCCTTCCTCCCGAAATGGTCAAGCACCTTGATGTGATGGCGGGATTCGATCGCGGCCGTATCTGGCGCGTCTCACCTGATAACTTCAAATCCAGGCCCAACCCCAGGCTTGGCTCGCTATCCTCTTCAGAACTTGTCTCATTGCTTGAACACCCCAACGGCTGGCATCGTGATACCGCAAGTAGATTACTTTACCAGAAGCAGGATAAATCCATCACCAACCTAGTGCGCGACCTCGCGAAAAATTCCAAGTCCCACCTCGGTAGAATCCATGCCCTCTGGGTTTTACAAGGGCTCACCTCGTTGGAAAATTCAGATGTCTTATCCGCGCTATCTGATGAGCACCCAAGGGTTCGGGAGCAGGCCCTTTTGCTTTCTGAAAAACTTCCACCTGCAAAAGATATTCGCTCTCGCATCATAACCTTGCTTAAAGACCCGGATAACAAGGTGAGACTCCAGGCTATTTATTCCCTTGCAGGTGCCGATGACCACGCTTCCGCTAAGGCGCTGGGCGATATCGCAATCGCCTCGGGCAAGGACCCTTATTTCAGGCTTGCACTCCTTTGCGCTTCTCCGGATCGCACGGAGTCGCTATTTAGCCATCTCATCAATGACAAATCCTTCAGGGCTAGCGCGGATGGCATGGCTTTTCTTGCAACGCAGGCGAAGAATCTTTCCGCCTCGGGTCTGCCTCGATCCAGGTCTGTTTTAGTAGCGGCAATCAATGCCCTGAATGATGATGAGAAAAACCTGGCAAACACCTTAATCCGTGAAGTGATTGAAAGCCCCCTGCGAACCCCTGTAGAGGGAAAGGCGGGGAACATTCTTCAATCATTGATACTTGATGCCAGGAAATCGCTCGCTGATCCCAAGGCCAATCCAGCCGCGCAAGCCTCTGCCTTGAAGTTGCTTTCCAACCAGGAATTTGCAAATGCGCGGGAGTTATTCAAGGCAGCGCTCGAGAGTTCTAAAAACCCGCTGGTTCATCAGGCCGCACTCGAGGCACTTGCCAAATACGATGGCACCGATGCCGCCATGCTTGTTATCAGCGCCTGGCCCGGCCTTGGTCCCAAGGCGAAGGCCACGGCTCTTGAAGCTTTGTTATCAAGGAATTCATCAACCGATCTGCTGCTCGATGCGATTGCCACGAAAAAGATTCCCAAGGGAGAGATCGACCTGGGCAGGTTGAAACTTGCCGCGGGAAAGAAAAACTCCCCCCTCGCGAAAAAGATCGCCCAACTCGTGGATGTTTCGTCCAGCACCCGCCTGGAGGTGTTCAACCAATACAAGAAAGCGCTTGAAACCCAGGGCGACAAAGCCCGGGGCAAAGAGGTTTTCAAAGCCCAGTGTTCCGCTTGCCATCAACTTGAGGGAGTGGGCAAATCCGTGGGGGCTGATCTTTCCGCGGCACGCGGCAGGGGCCTTGAATCCATTTTGCTTAACATTCTTGATCCCAACCGCGAGGTGAAACCCGCCTTTGTCACCTATGTTGTCACCACGACATCCGGGAAAATCATCACAGGCATGATCGCCTCC
>SYCV01000181.1 GCA_005786805.1 Planctomycetia bacterium
AAGGCAAGGCTCTTCAGACCTCCCATGAGTTTGTGGAGGGTATGCAGTTTGACCGCGGTTATCTTTCTCCTTATTTTGTGACTGACCAGCAAAAGATGGAATGTGAACTTGATGATCCTTACATTCTGATTTACGAGAAGAAGATCACCAGCAACAAGGACTTTGTACCTTTGCTTGAGAAAGTGCTTGGCAACAACAAGCCGATTCTTATCATCGCTGAAGAAGTTGAAGGTGAAGCACTTGCCACTTTGGTGATCAACAGGCTTCGTGGCACCTTCAAGTGCGCTGCTGTAAAAGCTCCAGGATATGGCGACCGCAGGAAGGCAATGCTTGAAGACATTGCAAAGCTGACTGGCGGGCAGGCCATATTCGAAGATCTTGGCATTCAGCTTGAAGCAGTTGAAATCAAGCAACTTGGCCGCGCAAAGAAGGTTAAGATTGATAAGGACAACACCATTATCATTGAAGGTGCTGGCAAGAAAGATGAAATTAAAGCCCGAGTTGCAAGTATCCAACGGGAACTTGAAAAATCCACCAGCGATTACGACAAGGAAAAGCTCAGCGAAAGAATCGCAAAGCTCTCAGGTGGCGTCGCCAAGATCAATGTTGGTGCCGCAACTGAAAGTGAGATGAAAGAGAAGAAAGCCCGTGTTGAGGATGCAATGCATGCCACTCGCGCCGCAGCTCAGGAAGGTATTCTTCCCGGTGGTGGCGTGGCCCTTCTTCGAGCCTCTGACGGCCTTAAAGGCAAGGGTCTTTCACATGACGAGCTGATTGGCTACAACATTGTCATCCGTGCTTGTAAGGCCCCGATTCAGCAAATCTCCAATAATGCTGGTATGGACGGAGCCGTGGTGATGAACAAGGTTCTTGAAAACAAGGACTTCAACTTTGGCTATGATGCGCGTAATGATCGCTATGTCGACATGGTCAAGGAAGGTATCATCGACCCAACCAAGGTGGTCCGGTCGGCCCTGCAAAACGGTGCCAGTGTCTCTACATTGTTGCTTACCAGCGATGCTCTTGTGGCAGATATGCCCAAGGAAGAAAAGAAGGCCGGTGGCCCGGGTCACGATGACATGTACTAAGCTTTAATCTTGAAGCTACTTGATAGGGGGAGCAGGCTTATCCTGCTCTCCTTTTTCGTTTGTTTTGTTCGGGTCAAATGGTTGGAACTGCTCCTTGGGTTTTTCAGGCGATTTTTCAACTTCGCTCCCATTCTTTTTGGTGTCTGACACATCCTTTGGCTCTGCTGTTTTTTTAGTATTTGAATCCTCGGGACTTTTTTCGATGAGTTCAGATTCGACTTTGGTTACACCCTTGGTATTCTCCGCGACTTCATAAGCGCGAATCTTGGAAGGTTCATCGGTAACGGTGCCTTTTAATAGAATCACACCTTCTTCCTTGGAAAAAACTTCAATCTTCTGGTCTTTAAGGTTTTTATCGGTGCGAATTCGAAATAAAACCGCTTCTGTCAAGGAGGATTCTAGAAATTCTCCCCGCATTGCCTGAATACCCAATTCCAATTTCTTCCTGGCCGGGCTGGTTGCATTTTCAAATTTTGATGTTATTTTTCTTCCAATATTCGCAAGTACCTCTTTATCCTGCCTCCCACAACCTGTAAGAGACAAGGTGAACAAAACGATTAAAACAAAAATAAATTTTCTCATTGCAAATTCCTCCGGTATTTAAGTATCCCGAAGAAAGGCTGATCCAGTCAAGGTTGATTAGTCATTCCAACATGCCCCGTTAATGGTTGATACAATGATATTTATGGACTTGAATTGACTAATTATGATCATGGAATTCTCATGGATAAAACAAAACTCAAAGTGTTCACGGATTCAGAAATAGTAGCTGAACTTTCAAAACGATCCCTTGGCGGATGGTATCTCGAAGACGGATGGATCAGAAGAAAATACACCACCGCTGGATGGCAGACCACGCTCATGCTGGTGAATGCGATCGGATTTATTTGTGAGGCAGCCTGGCACCATGCAGATTTGAGCGTCACCTGGGGTAAAGTTTGGGTCAAACTAAAAACTCATGACCACGGCGGAATCACCGCCAAGGACTTTGAACTGGCCAGTAAAATCGAATCCACCGTCCTATGGAAACCTGAGACTGGGCACTCATTGGAAGGAAACCCAAATAAATTCATAAATGGAAGCAACCAATAACAAAATGACAACCATGCAACTTGGTTCCCTGACTTTGCCCAGCAGGTTCTGGCTTGCCCCACTGGCAGGCTATACAAACCTTGCTTTTCGTACTGCAGTAAGGGAATTAGGGGGGCTTGGCCACGCGACAACTGACCTGGTTAACGCCAAGGCTCTCATACGAACATGCCGCAAAACCATGGATTTGATCCAAACTTCAACTTTCGACAGGCCATTCGCGGTTCAGCTTTATGGTCATGTCGTGGAAGACATGGTTGCAGCGGCAAAGTGGCTTGAAGGTTACGGCGTATCCAGCGTTGACATCAACATGGGTTGCCCCGTGAGAAAAGTCACCAGGAGTGGAGGTGGGTCCGCGTTACTTTGCGAGGGATCAAACGCTGTGACACTGGTGCAAAAAATCGTGGAATCCGTAAAGATACCAGTCACCGTGAAAATGCGACTTGGTTGGGACAAAGATAATTTATCCGGCCCTTGGTTTGCGCGCGAATTTGAAAAAGTGGGGATCGCGGCAATTACAATACATGGCAGAACCAGGGAGCAGGGATTCTCAGGCTCCGTCGATCTTGATGGTATTCGCTCCGTGGTGGAGTCTGTTGAGAAAATTCCAATCATAGGCAATGGGGATGTGAAATGCATCTCTGACGCAAAAAATATGTTTGAAAAAACAGGGTGTGCGGGAATAGCAATAGGGCGCGGAGCCCTGCTTAACCCATGGATATTCATGCAATTATCAACCTGGGATTCCACGGGAGAACCAAGCGCTCACGCGGGGTGGATTGCCCGATTGAAATTCATGCGCAGGCATTTTGGTTTATTGGTGGAACACAAAGGTGAAAGATTCTCCTGCCTGGCATTCCGAAAAGTTGCAAACTGGTACTGCAGGGTTTTAAAACCCGGACATGAAATCCAACAACAACTTGTGCAATTGGAATCCCCCCAGCATTTTGAAAAACTATCCAATGAGATTGAAGCTCTTCTTAATAACCGACCAGAACCCAACTGGCCTAACCTGGAATGCCCAATCAAAGTGCCTTCCGGCCCAATCGCCCATTGGTAAACAAGTTCGCTCTAGACAACATTTCCCTCGACGCTATAGTCCCGCACCGGCTTGATCCATTTTCAAGCCCAGCCTGTCAAAGCAGGCAAACAGGGAAACATGGCGCAGGGCTTTTGAATGTCCATTAACAAGCTGGCTCCAGCTTACGAAACTTCACTGGGTAAATGCTTCCTAGGTGATGCCCTCGAACTTTTGAAAAAAGTCAAGGATAATTCCATTTCACTTGTCATGACATCACCGCCATTTGCCCTCCGAAGACAAAAAGCATATGGAAATGTTGATGCAGCCTCGTATGTGGACTGGATACTTCCGTTCGCTTGGGAAATACAAAGGATATTAAAACCCGATGGATCATTTGTCATGGACCTTGCGGGGGCATGGAACCCTAAAAAAGGGACCAGGTCATTATTCCAATACGAACTGATTTTAAAATTATGCCAGCGCTTTCATCTGGCCCAGGAATTTTACTGGTATAATCCCAGCAAATTACCAACCCCGGCGGAGTGGGTGACAATCCGCAGGACACGGGTCAAGGACGCGGTTAACATGGTTTGGTGGCTTTCAAAAACAGACGAACCTCAGGCTGATAATCGCAGGGTGCTCAAGCCCTATAGCAAATCAATGAAGCGTCTTCTCCGGGATGGATACGATACCGCAATCAGACCATCGCAGCACGAGATAGGCCCCAACTTTCAAAAGGACAACGGGGGAGCGATCCCACCAAATCTTCTATCTATTCCCAATTGCAGGTCCGCTGATTCCTACATAAAGAAATGCAGGGAAAAAGGATTAACAATCCACCCTGCCCGATTTCCAGAACCACTTCCTGAATTTTTCATTCAATTCCTGACAAGCGCGGGGGATACGGTCCTTGATCCTTTTTCAGGAAGCAATGTCACAGGCGCCGTCAGCCAGAGGCTTGGTCGAAAGTGGATTAGCTTTGAAGTGAACGAGGAGTATGTTCAAAGCTCGCTTATGCGATTTGATGAACATACCAGCACAACAGATGTTCGTGGAAATAAGACACAAGTCAGGAAAAAGAAACCTGCTTAATAACCGTTCTACTTACCAGCCCTTACTTTCAACAAATTGAAATGTCTGGAAAATTTTTCCTCAAGGTGCTTGAGTATTTCGATTGCAAGAACAATATCGACCATGGCGACACTTTGCCCAGTGCTTAAAACAGCATTTCCCAACCCTATCTGATGCTCCATATTCTGGAGACATTTCAAGACAGCATTGATACGGGCATCAATTTGATCTGAACTCATCCCATCCTTGATTGAAAAAAACTTGCAGGCATCTGAGAATGCAACTTCCTGCCTGCGCCCATCCTGGAATTTCTCAAATGCAATCGAGTCCATTATATTTACAAGGATGCGATCGGATTCCTTGTTCATGCGAATGGTTGACTGCCTGGATGCGGGCCTGTCCTCACCTTTGAGAATACGCTTTATTACGATATGGCCATCCTTGGTGAGCGCGTACATCTTCTGGCCAGTTTTTACAAGCCACCCTCGCCGGGCCAAACCTTTTTCGCCCATGATGCTGGCCAATATTTTGTTGGAATCAGGATAGGATTCCATGAAACCTTTAAGGCCAAAAGTGCGGGGATATTTCTGCCAAGCCATCACAATCAAGGCTTCCGCGCTGAAAGGAGTCTGGCCGGATTCTTCTAGCTGGTTGGCAGCAAGCAATATTTTTTCGGGAACGGTACAATCTTCAATAGAAATAATTTTATTAGCCATTTGCATCCTGAATATAAGTTCTTCACGCTGGTAAAAAGATTCAAACACTTGTTGGGATTCACATCAAGAAAAATATTTTAAAGTTAACGAAGTTAACTGAAAAAAATAATCAGCCCCCGAATTACTATTATAAAATTTGCATCTTATATCTTTTAACATTCAGGCTCCTCATTTGAATCCTGCTGGGTGATCTCACGAATCAACTGAGTTGCATAAGCACCGGCAGGCAAAGAAAAAGACAGCCTGACCCCGTTGTTCTCAAAATCCAGCTTCAAATCCAAGATCGGGTAAACCAGACATCGCCTTGCGCCCACAAGAAACTTGCCAAATCCCCTCCAAACCTCTTGCTTGAACCCAAATGCCTCAAATACTTGATTCTCGAGAATTAATGCATCATCGGAAGGCTTTGGGTACATTTTCCAGCCTGGCATCGGGCCAGTTACAGCCATTAATCCCTGGTCAACCCTTTCCTGGTCTTCACGCAAATTCCGAGCCTGGCACTTGGATTCCTGCGGAAGCATGCAAAGAACATCACCCGTCAGTACTTTATTGTGGGTGTTATTACTTATCCGTAATCTTAAAACTTCATTGAACAATGCGGATTGCACCGCTGACAGGGCCAATTTTCTAAGGTAGAAGGGTTTCTTGGCCGCTTCTTTATTCTGGGAAAGCAATTCCAGTCCAATTTTCAAGGTTTCCTGATCCTTACCGAACCTTTGTTCACCATAAAAATTCCAAAGGCCTGTTGATTTCAATCTAGCGACCAAATTTTCAACCTTTTGCCTACTGCCCAAATCCAAGTTTGCCCTTAGAAGAATGTTGAATTTATTACCATGAAGGTGGCCCGTTCGGAGCTTGTTTTTATGCCTTGCTTTTTCGAGGATTTTGAGTCCCTCCACCTCGATTTTTTCAATTTCTTTTTCCAAATGTCCCGGAAGGCTGATCCATTGCCTGGTTAATGCTTTACGATCCTTGTAACCAGCCATGCCTATTTCAACCGATGGAATTGAAAGGGCCTTTGCCAGCGTTCTCGCCATAAAGGGGCTGGAGAGATCCCGTTTTTCAACCCAAAGATAAATAAAGTCCCCTTCCCCACAAGGTTCGTAAGCCGGAATTTCCTCAACAACAAAATCTTCAGGAACAGATTTGATATCTCCCTTTACAGGTTCAAGGCCTTCGGTCGCCAAAGGCAATGGATTAACTTCCAGAAGATTTGACATTATTGGAGTCCTTTAAACAAACTTTTGATACAACAGGGTTTGATCAATGCCTAATATAAGTTCATGAACAATCAATTTATGGATAAAGTGCAACTTGCAGAAGAATTATTGCATTTACGCAAAGCCCAATCGCATTGGGAAAAATCAATGGTAATTGATAGGTTGCGGAAAGTGCGAAAATTCCGACACCTTCTTGTCGAGAACCGTGAGAAGATAGCCCAGGCATTGTTTATTGATTCAGGCAAACCTTATGAAGAAACCCTTGGATCAGAGATACTTCCACTTGCGGAAGCATGCAGGTTCCTTGAAAAAAACGCCTCCCAAATACTTAAGCCTAAAAAAGTCCGTTCCTCAGACACCCCATGGTGGATGTTTTTTCAAAAATCATGGGTGCATAGAAAACCTCGGGGGATTATTGGTGTAATTGGAACATGGAACTATCCGTTATTCTTGAATGGTGTTCAAATTTTGCAAGCACTTGTTGCGGGGAATGGTTTGGTTTGGAAACCCTCGGAAAATTCCAACGAAACCAATGCCATCCTTTCTGATCTTCTTCAAAAAGCTGATTTTCCCAAAGAAATCTTTAAAGTACTTTCCTCTTCAAGAGAATCCGGACCAGTTTTGATTGATTCAAATATCGATTTTGTCGTAATGACCGGGTCGGTGGAAACTGGAAAAGTCATCGCAAAAAAATGTGCTGACCGACTTATACCTTCAACCCTTGAACTTTCGGGCACTGATTCATTGATACTGCTGGAAGATGGGGATTTGGAACTCGCGGTAAAGGCGGCCTGGTTTGGGACAAATATAAATGCAGGCCAAACATGCATGGCAACCAGAAGATTCTTAGTTCCGGAAAAGATGATTGATTTAGTAAAAGCAAAACTTATCGATTTGGCAAAAAACTTCAAACCACGAAACATATTGATGGAATCGCAGGCGAATTACGCCCTGCCCCTGATTGAATCAGCTATCTCAGAGGGGGCTGAATTGTTATGGCCACAAAATCAGTCCAGTATTTGGAACAAAGGTCTTTTTGATGCATGCATTCTAACCAATGTCAGGAAAGAAATGGCAATTTGTAATCATGCCATATTTGTCCCGGTGCTTTGCTTACTTTCCTACAAAAGCCTCGAAGAAGCTGTTGAAATTTCAAACTTCAGCCCTTTCGGACTGTGCGCGAGCATATTCACCTCCAACATTGAGCTTGGCAAAAAAACAGCCCTCGCTTTAAATGTTGGCAGCATTTCAATCAATGACACCATCGTCCCCAACGCGCATCCTGCGACTCCCTTTGGGGGAGTTGGACTAAGTGGTTGGGGGGCAACCCAAGGAGAGGCAGGTTTGCTGGAAATGACCAGGCCACTTGTAATTTCTCAGGTAAGTGGAAAATTCAGGCCTCACTACGAAATTGCAACGCCTCTGGCTTCTGATTCCATTCCAATTGTGGAGGGTTTATTGCTTGCAAACCATTCACCAACGCTGCTTGGCAAATTGAAAGGCTGGCTAAAATTCATCTCAAGCGCCTTCAACAAAAAACAAACTTAAGTATCCCCTTTATAGCTGAATCCTTCCTTGACTTCATTTTTCAACAAAACCGCAAGGGCTGTAGCTCCCATTGCCAGCGAACCGATGTATTCAAGACATAGCAAAAATAGGGGATGCGTGAACAACTGCAAAAGATCAAACCCATCATCGGGAATTAATTGCATGGGATCCGGTTTAACCTCACTCGACCAGATTTTAGCAAAAAGACCAATGCAATTTACCGGCAAAATTCCCATGATTGCACATGCCATGGACCAGTTATAGGATTCCAATGCCTGCATTCTAACAGCCGCCATCGCCTCAACTGCATTGTAAACAAGGATAATCAATGAAAATACAATCCAAGAAATCCGATAGGGAATTTCCTTTGCACGCATCGCTTTTATGAATTCTTGCTCGCCTGGTTCCAAGGTGATTCCAGGTTCAGTATCCTTGATACCAAGTTTTTTCTCCCGTTCGGCAACTTCCGGATAAACATTCCGGGCCAGGATGTCATTTTTTGTGTCCTTGTCAATTTTGCTGGCTCTCTCAAGCATTTTTTTCTGGTCATCGCCCTTCAACTTCGCAGCTTCAATCTTGAAATAAGCCTTCAAAGTTTCACGATAATCCAAAATATCCTCAGAAAAAACAAAAGGCCATACCGCGACTCCAAAGCTAAAGAAGCTTAAGGCGACGCAAAACATGCTTCTAAACATTATTTTATTTGAAGGGCCAAGCAATGCGGCTTGTGCGGGCCCACGAAGATCTTTGTTTGAGGTATCAAGGGCATAATTGATCTTGGGCTTTGATTTCACCTCCTCCTTGGGGTCGGCAATATCCCTCAATCCATAAAGTTTGCCATCATCATCGTCGTCATTGGGCTTACTTGGGGGTGGTTCCGGGACTTTCTTTTCTTCTGGAGCCGGTTTTGTCGCTGCTGGAACTGTGATTACACCGGAACACTTCGGACATTTTATTTTTTTACCCGGCCCTATGGTCGCTGGCAGCTTGAGATTTGCTTTGCAATGTTCACATTTCAAGGATATCGCGGCATTGGACATATCAATTTTCCGTTTGTTGTTAATTTCTATTCGCCTTGCAGTGTACCTTCTGGACCGGGCTTATGCCAGAGGCTGAGTACCGCATTTTGCCCAAGAATTTGGGTCCGGAACTTCTTTTCAAGTTTCCATTTGACATTATCACACGCGGCCTTGATTGCGGCATAATCGCTTACCAGTAACACGGCTTTTCCATCCTGGCATAAAACCCGATTAAACTGGATCATTAAACCCCGGTAAAGTTTATTAATGTCAACATCCGATGAAATCTGCTTTCCAAATGGAGGATTGCAAATGATCCTATCCATGGTCCCAGATTGAAGTGGCAGCCATCTGGCATCCCATCGATTCAAATAAATTTTTCCCAATTTCCTGGTGTTCGCAGAAGCATCCATGACAGCAGCTTGCTCGATGTCCCCTCCCCAGGCAGCCGCCCTTGGAACCCGCCAACTTTCCGCATATATCTGATACTCACCCAGAATAGTGCCGGCCCCACACATTGGATCAATTACCTTGTGATGAGGTTTTAATTCCGCAACCCGGACCATGCATGCCGCGACACTTGGACGAAGCGAAGCTGGGCGGTGCGCCACCTTATATGGACGATGCCTCATATTTTTATCAGTCAACCGTATCCCCGCTACAGCTGTCTTTTCGTTGATGGTCAACCAAAACTCGACCGAGGCATTATCCTCCACCATTCTCCAATTCGGCGGTATGAACCTGGCCAACCCTTTTGCGAATTCTTTTTGGGCATCCTTACGATGATAACCATGCTCACCATCCATTTGCGTGATAAACCTGTAAGTGGGTTTGCCCTTGGTTTTAGGCTTGAATGAATGATGGTGGCTTATGAGACGGGTCCAATCTGCCTCTTTTGCGGTCCATTTTCGAATATCGTCCAAATCAGACGCCCTGTAGGTAAGGGCATCTGTTCCCCAGCCAAGTAAAAAAACATCCTCGGTTGTTTTAAGGTCAAAAAGATCAGGGTCTGGCCCATCGATCTTAAAAGTGACCAAACCATCGATTTTTCGGGTGATTTTAGCACCTAATACCGACTCAATCTCTTTTGCGGCTATACTTTCCAAGCCTGAAACAACCATGGCATAGCAGGAAATCGAGCCCATATGGATACCACCCTATTTCTGGTTAAAGAATTCCATCTTACCATAAGTCGATTAAATACACTTGATTATGGCTATAATCTGAATATATTTACTTTTTGGGAATTGCAGGGTGAAATTAGTAAAAGCCCGGCTTCCTTTATTAGTTAAAAACCATCGGGCTTACTCAACATTTAATCTTGATTTACCGCTGTGGAGTGAATTTTATGGCAGACCAGATGCTTATTGACTTGCGAACTTTGATGGTGGAAAAAGAAGATTGTGATGCAGGTACCGTTCAGCAGCTTCGTAATGGCCTGGCACAGGGAAACCAACAATTCAAAAGTCTTAAGGAAATTCTCCAACTCCTCAAAAAGAAAGTAGAGACAACACCATCTCCCGGCCAGAAGAAATATCAGCTTAAGCTTGGAATCGCTCTTTATTTCATGGGTCACACCAGGGAAGCCATCGAAAACCTAAGCCAGGGTGAAAGTAGTTTGGCATTTTTCTACCTCGGAAAAGCTCATCTTTCCAACAAGAACCTGGATGATGCATCCAAGGCATTTGATAAGGCTGAAAAACTTGGATATAACATTAATCAGGTTCAACTTCAAAGAATTGATATTTTGCGTCAAAAAGCCAATCTTAAAGATGCAAAGTCCACTCTTTCCAAGTTGGAAGAACTTTCAAGCCATAGTGCTGAATTCCATTTTCAAAAAGCGAGTGTTTTTCTTGATGAGGGCGAAAAAGCCTCAGCCATCAAACATCTTGAAAGGGCTGTTGAACTCGACCCTTCCCATACCGGGGCTCTTTTCCACCTCGCAAGGGAAAATGATCAGGTTGGTAACGATCAGGAAGCTATTGGGTATTATGAAAAATGCCTGAAACATCCTCCAATCCATGTGGGGGTTCTCAAAAATCTCGGTATTCTTTATGAGGACAACAATAAATTTGACAAGGCGGTTGATTGCTTTAAAACTGCCCTGCAAACTGATCCAACCGATGATCAAGCTAGACTTTATTTAAAGGATGCCCAGGCTGCCCAAACCATGTACTACAGTCCCGATGAAGACCGGGATAACAGCAAGTACAACCAGGTCCTTGAAGTTCCTGTAACCGATTTCGAGCTCTCCGTTCGCAGTCGAAATTGCCTTAAGAAGATGAATATCCGATCCTTGGGTGATCTCACAAGAGTTAGTGAAGCCCAATTACTGGCAAGTAAAAACTTTGGTGAGACATCCCTCACTGAAATCAAGGAAATGTTGAGCGCCAAAAATCTCAGGCTGGGCCAGTCCCTTGAGGATTCATCTCACAGGGAACCTGTTTTCCGACTTCCACAAAACCTAACCGAGCAGGAAATGGCCCTGATGAACAGGCCGATTTCCGATCTTCAACTTTCTGTTCGCGCCAGGAAATGCATGAGCAGGTTGGGCATCAACACCTTGGGCGAAGTCATGCAGCGCACTGCTGATGAACTCCTTGAATCCCGCAATTTCGGCATGACTTCTCTAAGTGAAGTTCGTGAAAAACTACAGGCCATGGGGCTTTCTTTGCGAGGCGATTAAGGCCCTTTTCCGCTTGGATTTTTCGAATGAGTCTTTCCTTTAACCTGCTTAAAAAAGATGGAATGGCTCGCAGGGGTGTCTTGAATTTAAGGGGTATCTCCATTGATACCCCTGTTTTTATGCCAGTTGGCACACTTGCAACCGTGAAAGGTATCACTTCCCATCAAATTGCTGATACCACAGCAAAAATCATTCTTGCTAACACTTACCATCTTGCCTTGCGTCCCGGTGCCGAAGTAGTACAGTCGATGGGTGGCCTCCATAAGTTCATGAATTGGAATGGGGCGATTCTGACCGATAGCGGTGGTTTTCAAGTCTTCAGCCTAGCGCATGATTGTAAAATCACAGATAACGGGGCCGCCTTCCGGTCTCATCTGGATGGGGCACTTCTCGATCTTAGCCCGGAAAAAGCAATTGATATCCAGGAAAAACTTGGGGCGGATATCGCCATGTGCCTGGATGTTTGCCCACCTTTCGGGTGTGATGTTGATCAATTAAAAAAAGCCGTGGAACGAACCCTTTTATGGGCTTCCCGATGCAGGGATGCCGCTAAAAGCCCCACGCAATCAGTATTTGGAATTGTCCAGGGAGGCACAAACCTGGCCCTGCGGGAATATTGCGCCAAAAAGCTTGTTGAATTAGATTTTCCGGGTTATGCGCTCGGGGGATTCAGCGTGGGAGAAACACCTGCGCAAATGGTTGCTGTGCTGGGGGAAAGTGCATCTTTTCTCCCGGAAAACAAACCTCGATATTTAATGGGGGTTGGAAGGCCCGAAGACCTGCTGGATGGTGTTTTAAACGGCATCGATATGTTTGATTGTGTAATGCCTTCCCGCAATGCGCGAAATGCCACCGGATTTTCCTCCGCGGGCAAACTTAGAATGCGGAATTCTTCCCACCGAAAATCCGAAAAACCGCTTGAGGAAGGCTGCGGCTGTTATTGTTGTGTTAATCACACCCGGGCTTATGTGCATCATTTATTCATGGCAGAGGAGATGCTAGGGGCAACTTTGCTAACAATCCATAATCTAAACTATTACTGCCGGCTTATGCGCGGCGCGCGTGATGCCATTGAATTGGGAAGATTTGAATCTTACAGGGCAGATTGCCTTGCACGCTTCGAATCGGAGACTTAATATCGATTCAATAATAGCCAAAAGGCGTGATTAAAGGTTTGAGGGGTAACATGCTTGAGAACTTGATTTCAATCCTAATCTGGGCGCAGGCGGAGACAAAATCAAACCAGGAACCATTCTGGATGAATCTTTTTCTTCCCATGGGGATTCTGGTACTATTTTATTTCATCCTGTGGCGCCCGATGCAAAAACAGGAAAAGGAGCGAAAAATGCTTCTTAGCAAAATCAAGAAAAATGATCGGGTTTTGACCTCCGCGGGAATTTATGGGACAGTGGTTGCAATAAACGAAACCGAGGACGAATTGACTCTCAAGGTTGATGACAGCACCCGGATTCGTATGACAAAAGGATGTATTTCCAGAAATTTTTCAAACGAGGAAGAGCATCAAGCTCAAAGTAATGGTAAAGTCTCTTCCTAAGCCGTGGTTCTCAAGGCGGGGAACCGGCAAGTTATTTTGTTCCGCCAATGATGTAAAGTTCAAATTATGAAGCAGAATTTTAGCAGAATTGTCATCTGTCTTCTTTCCTTCCTTATTCCGGGTGCCATCCTTTTATGGGCATATGGAAAGTATGACAATGGTCAGGGAGGCTTCCGCCTGGGTGTGGACCTGGTTGGGGGCTCCATCCTTGTTTACGAGGTTGATTCCAAAAAGACTGAAGCTGGGACCAAGGTCAATATCGAGGAGCTAGCTGCCTCCTTGAAAAGGCGAATTGATCCAGCAGATCTTTTTAACATCACCATTCGCCCCATTCAGGGAGACCCGCCAAGGGTTGAAATTATTCTTCCCACCGGTGGGCGAAAACAATCTGAGGCTGAGGAAAAAGCCTGGCAATCAATATTGGAAACCATCAAAAAAGAATTCCCCGGCAAGGAAGGAACCAACTACCAGACCGTACCTAGGGGCGATGTAATGCGATTGATCGCCCGTATTGAAGATGCGAATCCGGAAAAAGACAAGGAAGCCATAAGTGAACTTGTGAGGAAACAATTTCTTCAGAGCAAGGAAAAACGAGGGTTAACCACCGAGGAAGTTGAGCGAATCAAGGATTTAATTGCCCAACAGGGTAGGCTTGAATTTAGAATCCTTGCAAATCGCCTCGATGACGAGGAGGCTGTTGCAGCCGCTGAAAAATATTTCCGAGATCCTGCAAATCAAGCCCGTTTAAAGCAACTTGCACGCGATGGCGATGCACCACCACCACCTAAGATGGATAATGGCAACACCACCTTTAACGCCACCGTCAATGGTGAAAGGGGACAATATTCCTACTCATGGGTGGAGATCGGAAAAGAAGAGCTTTACTCTTTGGGCCTGAATAGTTCCGCTGAAAACGATCCTACCAGAAGTGGTAATTTTAAACAGGTAGCCATGGCTCGGGACAAAGAGGCGGTTTCAGCACCTTCAACAAACTCTTGTCTTTTATATTCAAGGACCATACCGAACCCTGAACGCTTGATGCCAAAAGACCGGGAATCTGAAAAGAAATATGAATATTTTCTTTTGACTCGGAATACAGAGGCTGGCAAAGAAATAACAGGCGATTATCTTTCAAGCGCCCGTAGAGGTAATGACAGCAAAGGCGATCTTACTGTTGATTTTGGATTTTCACCAGAAGGTGGAAACCGCTTCTACGAACTCACAAACAAGAATAAACCAGCCAGCAAGGATGGTTTCAAGAGGCACCTCGCAATCATTCTGGACGGCCAGGTCCGATCGGCACCGGTTCTTAACCAGGCGATTCGAACCAATGGCCAAATTAGCGGCACTTTTACCCCTGCTGATATCGACACCTTGGTAAGAATTCTTCGCGCTGGAGCGCTCCCCGCCACATTAAAACCTCAACCTGTGAGCGAAAACACCGTTGGTGCGACTCTTGGTGACGACACAATCAAGGCTGGAACTTATTCGATTATCTTCGCATTTTTGGCAGTGATCGTATTCATGGTAATTTACTACCGACTTTCAGGCTTGGTTGCTTGTATTGCCCTATTATCGAACCTTTTATTGACCGTTGCGTTCATGGTTATTGTCAAAGCAACCTTTACTCTCCCCGGTTTGGCAGGCTTGGTTTTGACACTGGGCATGGCGGTAGATGCAAACATCCTTATTTACGAAAGGCTTCGTGAAGAAAGAGAAAAAGGTGCGAGCATTCTTCTTGCACTTCGAAATGGTTATGATCGTGCATTCCCAACGATTATTGACACCCACATGAGCAGTATTTTCACCGCTGTCATCCTTTATGTGGTTGGAAATGATCAACTTCGCGGATTCGGTATCAGTTTAACACTTGGTCTTATCATCAGTCTTTTCACTTCATTGTTCATGACCCGAACAATTTTCGATGTTTGTCAGTTGAAGGGATGGATTGGCGACCTGAAAATGTTGCATGTTTTCGTTCGCCCCAACTTCGATTTCATGTCAATCAGGAAGGCCATGTTTTCCATAACCATCGCTTTGACAATCGCTGGTGGTTTTCTGTTTATTTGGCGCTTGGACAAAGGTGGGCTTAACATCGATTTCGAGGGTGGAACCGCTTACAGTGGCCAATTAACATCCATGCAGGATATCGCTTGGCTTAGAGGTAAATTTGCAAAAAGCACCCTGCCTGAAATCTCAATTGAGCAGATTTTTCTTCCAAATCCTGAAATCAGCCAGGGCAATAAAAGTAAGTTTTTCACCATCAGAACCACCGAGAGAAACCCTTCCATGGTTCTTGAGGAAGTCAACAAGATCATCGGCAGCGATTTACAACGAGTTCAACTATCCAAATACACCGTCGACAAAAGCGGCATGTCTGCAAACCTTGATTTTGATAGTTATGCATCAAGGGCCCAGATCAGCCTTATTTTAAGGCAGGAATTGGAAAAGAAAAATCTCACCACAGCTGCAAGGCAATTGCGTCTGGATCCTTCAGGCGAGCAAAAGGATGGTCGTTTCAACAAAATGACTCTCGAATTACCTGAAGCCGCGAATGTTGCGGTTCTTGAGGATACGCTTAAGTCTGTACAGGCAGAATTCAATTCAAAACCACAGCCCGAGAGACTTGAAAATTTTGATCCCCAACTTGCTTCCAGCACCCAACAACGCGCTCTTTATGCCATTGTCGCCTCCTGGGCTGCGATTGTTTTCTACCTTTGGTTCCGTTTTGGAAATTGGACCTTTGGTCTGGCTGCGCTCCTTTGTTTGATCCACGATTTGTTTTTCACATTGGGTGCGATTGCTGTTTGTCACTACCTTCATGGGTCATTCCTTGGCAATTTATTAATGCTTCAGGAATTCAAGATAGACTTGCCTGCAGTCGCTGCCCTACTAACCTTAGTTGGTTATTCCGTGAACGATACGATTGTTGTTTTTGACCGTATCAGGGAAGTGCGTGGTAAAAACCCAACTTTATCTTTCCAAATGATCAACGACAGTGTAAACCAAACCTTAAGCCGAACCGTTCTAACCTCGTTTGTGACTTGGTTGGTGGTTCTTGTCCTATACATTTGGGGCGGTGAAGGGGTTCATCTTTTCGCTTTCGTCATGGTGGTTGGCGTGATAGTTGGAACCTACAGTTCAATTTATATTGCAAGCCCTTTGCTTTTGATTTTTGGTGAAGGGATTGAAAAGGCCAAGTTCAAACCCCTTGGATCAAGGACTGTTGAAACCAATGCATGATTATTTGTCTTAAGTGACAAAAATGAAAGCCACCATGATTCATATCTTGGTGGCTTTTTCTTTAATTTCTGACTAGTAACAGATTTAACCCTACGATTAAGAATTAAAACCAGGCTGACTCATGCTGAATTAAATTATTTAAAAATGGGTTATTTTGTGTCCGGCATCTTTGTGTCCGAACTCTTTGGGTCTGTTTTTTTTGTATCCGGAGTCTTTGTATCATCCCCTTTTTTCTTGTCAATTTTAGGCGTTTCTGATCTTGGGAACCCCTTATCTTTATTCATTCCTTTTTCCCGGTCACTACCACAACCAAGAGTAACCAAGGAAAAGGATATAAGGAGTAAAACTTTTGTGAGTCTTGACATTTGATACTTTCCTGAAAGCATAGTGAAAACAAAAGGCCGATTGGAAATCAAGCCAATCGACCTTTTAAACCAAAAAGACCAAGAGAAACTACTTCTTTGGAGCTTCTTTGGGGGTTTCTTTTCCACCCGTGGGTGCGGCGGGAGCAGCACCTTTTTTGTCATCCTTCTTGGGTGCGGGAGCATCGCCACCACATCCAGTCAATCCAGCCGAAACAAATACACAAAGAGCAAAAACACCTACGAGCTTTTTCATAACTACAATCCTTCGAATATGTCCAGATTAACCTGGAGTTCAGCCCGGGAAATGAAAAAGCTGAGTCTTCCGGGCATTTGACTCAGCTTAAGTTAATATAGAAATTACTATTCAAAAAAGGAAAATCAAGAAATTACTTCT
>SYCV01000182.1 GCA_005786805.1 Planctomycetia bacterium
ATGAACAAGTTTTTCGCATTATCGCCGGAAGAAAAAAAAATTGAATTGGATAAGGAAGTTGATCGCATGGCTTCCATGATGAAAACCTTCGGTGGTGGAAAAGGAGGCCCCTTTGGTGCTGGAACCAAGGCTCCGGATGGCGCAAGTGGGAAAGGCCAAGGTGGTGCCCCTGGGTCCGGAAACCCAAATTCTGGCGTTCAGAATGGAGTTGCATCCAACACAAATAATCCAAATACTGGCATCCGAGGGGGTGGCTCACCCAATTCAGGTGCTTCCAATGGTGGTAATGCACCAGGTTCGAATGGACCTGGTGGCGCAAATAATGGGAATGCAAAAGGCCCAGATGTTGGCGCGAGTAAAACTGGGGGAGGGGGTCCTCCCACTGGAATTGGCGGGCCTCCCTGGGCCAGGGGAAATCCCAATGCATCTCCTGATCAAAAAAACAAATGGACTTCGGACAGGCTTGATAACAGCACCCCGGAATTCCGCGCACAGATGACTGAATATTTTCAAATGGTCAATCAACGGGCCAAAGAAAAAGGCATTCAGCTTCCCAATTTCGGAGGTGGTCCGCCACCCGCCAGGGCAAAATAACCAAGCTTTTAAAACATTTGCTTTTCACATCAATCATCGATTAGAATGAAATTATGAGTGAAAATCCGGATATCAATCAAAACGAATCTCCTTTACCTCAATCCAATTTACGGATGAAGGTCATCATCATAGGCATTTTAATTCTGCTTTTGAGTGGGATTGGGTATTCCAGTTACACTTATATTCAAAACGCCCCAATGAGGGAGTTTGATGCAGCGGTCGCAGGGGTTGACATTGAAAAAATCGCGGACATGGAAGCGGATGAACGGAAGACTTTTTTCGAAACCATGAAAACCATCCGCGACAAAATGTCCGAGTCCCAGAAAAAAATCAATGATGAAAAAAACATGCAACGAATGAATGAACAATTCAAAGTTAAATTCGATCGCTTTTTCTCATCCTCCCCGGAGGAACAGCGCAAGGCTTTGGACAAGGATATTGACCGTATGATGGGTATGATGAAAGGTTTCATGAGTGGCAAAGGAGGATTTGGCCCGCCCGGCATGGGAGGTCCCGGTTTCAAAGGTGGTGAAAACACCGCGCGCAAATCCAACCCTGCAAACGGCACCAATGTTTCCAGCAACAACCCTGCAGGTAATAACGCAAATGGTTCCAATAATTCCTCCCCTAATTCGAACAATAACAACTCCTCTAACTCAAACGCCAATGGCTCCAATAACTCTTCTCCCACAGGAAATGCAGCAAACAGCACCAACTCTAATTCACCTACAAATGGCAACACCACTGCCAGCGCCAAAGGCAAAGGTGGTTCCAGCCCGGAAGAACGCAATAAACGCCTTTCCGATGGGCTTGACAAGTCAACCCCTGAAATGCGAGCCCAAATGACTGAGTATTGGGTGCGCATGAATCAACGAATCAAAGAGCGGGGCGTGCAGATGATCCCATTTATCGGCGGTTTTGGCGGACCTAAGGCCAAATAGCCCGACCTACATCCCATTGCCTTCCCACCTATTTCTTTGGCGGCATCTTAGTTTTCCAAATTTAAAAGTGATTTAAAAAGCGAATATATACCCGCCAACCTGTGAAGACCCATTGATAATTCAATCAACACAAGAAAATGCAAAACTGAATATATGTGATATTATCATGTCATGGAGACCTTAAAAACCAACTCTATTTTTAAATCCCGCCCCTGGTACATTACGGGCTTTCTGATTTTGGTACTTCTTCTAATCTACTTTTGTTATTTTTCCGCAAGCAGTTATTTGCAACGATCAACTTTGCATGAGATCGCCAACATCCAGGAATCATTACAGGGTGAAAAGTCAAAAGCATTATCCATGGATGAAAAGAAATCCGCACAGGAACGAATCCGGTACTTGGAAAAAGGACTGAACAAGGAATCTAAAAAGGAACTCGCGGATCGAAATACCAAAGCCGGTCTTAAAAAGCTGGAGTTGGAATTTGATCGAATTTTACATCTCAGTCAGAAAGACAAAGAGATCGAGTTCGACAAAATGATAGATCAGGAGGAAAAATCCAGGCAGTCCCGCGCGAATCAACAAGCCTTGTTACGCAAACAGGGTAAGGATGTCCATGCAAACAAACAAGGTGGCCCGCTTAACAACCAGGATTTATCCAACCTGCTGGATGTGACGACACCGGAACTCAGGGCGAAATTTCATCAATTGGTCAAGGAAATCAACCAAAGACGCCAGGGCAGAAACCTTCCGCCCTGGAATCCGTTTAGCGCAGAATGACCCGACTACTTGCTGGCAAACCGATGCCCTGCAATGGGTAGTTCCAATTTATAAAGCCCGGTTCGGGCGGTGACATAAAAAGTTTTCATGTCTTTGCCAGCAAAGCAGCAGTTGGCGGGTTGCTCTGGAAAGGCAATGGTTCCCAGATGCATGCCTGCGCCTGAAAAAATCTGGATGCCAAGACCGGAAGTGATGTAAAGATTACCTTTGATATCCACCGTAAGGCCATCGCCACCAGTGTTGGTTTTGCCTTCAGGTTGCTTGAGTGAGCAAAAAACTTTCCCCTTGCCGATCTTTCCATGGGTTTCAACAGGGTAAGCCATCATGTTGGCCTGTCCGGAAGGAATTACATAGAGGGTTTTTTCATCCGGTGAAAGAATCACACCATTGGGATTGGGTAGATCATCGATCAATCGTGAAACTTTGCCATCCGGTGAAAGATAGTATACGCCTGTTTTGCCCTGGGGCAGGGGCATGGGAGCACGAAAAGCGGGGTCGGTGAAATAGATACCACCATTGCCCGCAACCACCAGGTCATTGGGTGCGTTGAAGCGATTGCCCATGTTTTTATCAATAAGAACGGTACGAGTTTTTCCATCTGCCGAATGGGCAACGATTTGTCCATCCATTTCACATGCGAGTAATCTTCCCTTGGAATCAAACATCAAGCCATTGGCATGATTTGATTTTTCAATGAACACAGACACCTTGCCATCCACAACCTTGTGGATTTTTTCATTGGGGATATCGGTGAAGTAGAGATTTCCGTCTTTGTCAACAGCGGGTCCCTCGGTGAAGCCAAAGCCTCCCTGGACTTTCTCAATTTTTCCGATTGGGCCGATTCCTTCGATGGTGTCCGCACCCAACGACAACAAAGCACATGTAACAACACTGTAAAGCATTTTCATCTCCATTTAAGTGAAAGGGTTTAAGCAACCATGTTAGGCCAGTTTTTACCGGTATTCAATGGTATGGAAGGTGCATTTTCAAGAATATTAGGGCAATAAGGCTTGGAGTTTAAGGAAAATAACCAAAGATTTCCCCTTGAATGACATTCTTTCACATCATAATGCTAGAATACCAATAGATGAGGCGTTTTTTATAGATTTGCTTAGATTTTTGATACCTTCTTACTGTGCGATATTGAGATCCTACAGGCACTTTTTAGTACGGGGGTGAATTCATGCGCAAGGCAAAGTCACTTTCAAGGGAAGACCAGGAAAGACTTGATGGTCTCACAAAAAATCTCGAGGAGGAATTGAAGCATTTTATTGGTTACCCCTGCAACACCTTGTTTGATTATTCGCCCTTGTATCATTTTTTAAAAGTGCCCCTCAACAACATAGGCGATCCGTTTGTTCCCACAAACTACCATATCAACACCCATGAGTTTGAACGGGAAGTAATAGATATCTTCAAAAAGCTTACAAATGCCCCGAAAAAATCCACCTGGGGATATGTGACCAATGGCGGGACCGAGGGCAACCTATATGGGATTTTTCTTGCCCGTGAAATGTTCCCGGATTGCATGGTGTATTATTCCGAGGACTCCCATTATTCGGTGAACAAAATCCTGCGCTGCCTTCATGTCAGAAACATCATGATCAGGAGCAATCCTGATGGAACCATGAATTTGGATGACCTGCGCGAAACCATCAAAATCCACCGCGATGTGCCCCCGGTGATTTTCGCCAACATCGGATCAACCATGAAAGGCGCATGCGACGACCTGCTGGGAATCCAAAAAATCCTCAAGGAACTTGCTCTAAAGCGGCATTACATCCATGCGGATGCCGCCCTGAGTGGCATGATCCTTCCATTTGTTGAATCACCCCCCGCATGGGATTTTGACGCGGGAATCGACAGTATTTCCATCAGTGGCCATAAAATGGTCGGTTCCCCCCTGCCATGCGGCGTGGTTCTTGCCAAGAAAGATTATGTCGATCGCATTGCCTGTGGCGTGGAATATGTGGGCACCCTGGACACCACCATCATGGGTTCCCGAAACGGGCTTACCCCGCTCTTTCTCTGGTATGCTTTCCGCACGATAGGTATCGAGGGCTTTCATGAAATCATACGATCATGCATGAATGTCGCCGCTTATGCCGAGACTAAACTGAATGCGTTGAATCGCCATGCTTGGAAGCATTCGAACTCTCTCACCGTGGTGTTTGACAGGCCATCCCCCACTTTGGTTTCAAAATGGCAATTGGCATCAAAAGGTGGCATCAGCCATTTGATTGCAATGCCCCATGTCACCCGGGAAAACATCGACGAATTGGCGGATGACCTTGCGGGCGAAAAGCAGGATACCAAGAAATACCGACATTACCCCTCAACGATTCGGAGAAGCTTATGAAGCAGATAACCATCGTTCACCAGGACCGTCCGGGGTTGCTCTCAGATATCTCGGAATTATTGGGAAACGCAGGGGTGAACATAGAAAGCATCGAAGCGGAAAGCGTTGATACAACGGCGGTGATAACCTTGATCGTGGATAAATATGATGAGGCGTTAAGGGCCTTGACTGTCAGCCCTTTCAACGCGATCAGCGAGGACGCCCTTGTTGTGCGCGTCCCGGACAAACCCGGGGAACTTGCTTTGCTGATGAAACGCTTCAAGGATGCCAACATAAGCCTTCGAAGCCTTGTGATTTTAAAACATGATGCGGGGCATGCCTTCGTTGCGTTATCCACCCATAACACCTTGGAATCACAAAACCTGGTGCGGGATATTTTGGTGGGTTAGCCCGGCATGAGTCGCTCATCTTTTTTATGAAGCGGGTGTTGGTTTTTGGCCCCGTCCACAAAACATGCAACCCACTCCGCAAGCCTTTTGCCCAATCTCCTACAGGCTTCCTGGGTTTCCTCACTTCGGGGTTCACGCACCGAAACCGCCCCATAGTGCAGGGTCATCAGCTTGCTTACATAATCCGTGACCCCAAACACCAGGAATCCAAAGTTCATCAATACCATCAGGATGGATTGGCAAGCCATTTCGCTGCCACCAGCCGAACCACCCGAGGAGGAAAACGCACAAGCTATCTTGCCATCGACTTTCATCCATTGCCCCGCCATGGTTTCATCCCAGAACCGTTTCATCTTCCAGGAAAGCAAACCCATGTTGGTGGGGCTTCCAACCGCGATACCATCACACCAGACCACATCATCCGCCTTAGCCTCATCAATCTTGACCATCCTGATTTCCATGTTTGGCACCAGGCGCGCGCCCTCGGCGATCAATTCAGCCATCTTGGCGGTATTGCCACTCATTGAATCAAAAAGCACCAGAATTTTTCCCATCGATTAAACTCCCAATCATAGATTCAAATTAACCCAGGAGGGAATTGGCACTCCTGTCAATACCTTAATCCTAATGATAATTCTTGGTTGATTGTCATGGAAATATGGTTAATCTACATTTTATTTCCATGGAGCATCAAATGACTAAGAACCTTTTGAGATTTGTGTTTGTATTATCCTTCAGCCCGCTGATTGCGGGAAATATCACCGCCCAGGGGCCATACGATTGGGGCCAATGGCGTGGTCCCCAAAGGGATGGCATTTGCAGGGAAACGGGACTACTCGAAAAATGGCCCAAGGAGGGACTGGCGATTGTTTGGAAAACCGCAGGCATTGGAGGAGGATACAGCACCCCTTCCGTCGCCAATGGCAAAATCTTTGGCATGAGTTATCAGGGAGATAACGAGACAGTCTGGGCACTTGATGAAAAAAATGGTTCCAAGATATGGGAAAGCAAAATCGCAACAAAAGGCAAGGTGGGATACAATGAGGGATCCCGTTGCACACCCACTGTTGATGGTAAAAATCTTTATGTTGTCGGGGTCTCGGGCGATGTTGTCTGCCTTGAATCCGCCACAGGCAAGATAGTATGGCAAAAAAGCTTCACAAAGGATTTCAAAGGGAAGATGATGTCCGGTTGGGGTTTCTCGGAGTCTCCGCTGGTGGATGGGGACAAGGTCATAGTCACCCCGGGTGCTGATGATGCGGCAATCGTCGCACTCGACAAAAACACCGGCAAAACCATCTGGGCTTCAAAAATTGATGCTGGTGGCGGCGCTGGTTATGCCTCTGTTGTGATCTCCGAGGCTGGGGGTATCAAACAATACATAACCTGGCTTGGCAAGTGCATCGTCGGAGTCAATGCAAAAGATGGTAAATTCCTCTGGCGGTACGGCGCAAACGCCAACGGCACCGCAAATATTCCCACCGCTATCGTCAAAGGCGATCTCGTTTTCTGCTCCACCGGATATGGCAAGGGAACCTCTCTCATCCGGCTTGTTCCCGATGGCAAAGGTGGTATCGAAGCCAAGGAAGTTTACTACTTGAAGGAACAAAGCAAGGATATTCAAAACCATCATGGTGGAATGGTGCTTCTTGGTGATCATGTTTACTTTGGCACGGGTCATAACAATGGCATTCCCTGCTGCCTGGAATTGGCCACTGGAAAAGTTGTATGGAAAGAGGAGAAAGAGCGCAAAGGCTCGGGATCCGCGGGTGTGCTCTATGCTGATGGAAAACTTTATTTCCGGAACCAGGATGCCACCATGAACCTGGTTGAAGCCACCCCCAAGGGCTACAACCTTCTTGGTTCATTCAAGCTGGCCGAACCAAGTAACAAAGCTAGCTGGCCTCACCCGGTGATTGCCAACGGCCGGCTCATCATCCGTGACCAGGATAAAATCTTCAGTTATTCTGTAAAGGCAGCCCAGTAAAAAATGGCTGATCCTTGGTCCATGGGCTTTAACCCATGGACCTTTTTTATTCCCCATAAGACAGACCTTCATGCCTGATTCAATTTCTGATGTGATAGTGATTGGACTGGGTGGCATGGGAAGCTCTGCCGCGATGCACCTAGCCCTCGAAGGGGCCAAGGTTCTGGGGCTGGAACAATTTTCTCCCAATCATGACCTAGGAAGCTCGCATGGCAGCACCCGCGCCATACGGCTTGCATACTATGAAAACCCGAATTATGTCCCCCTGCTGAAACGCTCGTATCATCTTTGGCATGATCTTGAATGGCGCGTTGGGGAAACATTGCTCGAGGAATGTGGTTGCCTGAGCGTGGGTCACCCCAACCACGAAGTCATTCAGGGCATCATAGCAAGTTCAGCGCTTCATTCCCTTGATGTGGATTTTTTAACCCATGGACAGCTTGCGGAAAAGTATGGTTTTCTTAATCTTCCTGAAAATTATGTCGGAGCGTTCGAGAAACTGGGTGGATACCTTTGGGTTGATCGTTGTGTGAGGGCTTTTCAAAAAATCGCCAGCGATCTTAAGGCCGGTCTGCACTTTGACACACCCGTCACCTCCATTCAGAATGTAGGCAAAGATATTAAAGTTATCACGCCAAGGGGGAATCACCTGGCCAGAAAGGTGATTATCACTGCGGGTCCTTGGGCTGCGAATCTTATTGGTGCACCGGGCAAATGTCTAAGCCTGATGAGGCAGACAACCCATTGGTTCATGCCTGAAAAACCTGGGGATTTTTTCAGGGACAAAGTTCCTGTTTTCATGGTTGCGGATCAAGAGGGTTTCTTTTATGGATTCCCGATGGTTGATCCGGAGGGAGTCAAGGTCGCAAGGCATTATGGCCAGGCGGAAGTCCATCACCCTGACGAAATTATTCGTGGGATGCTTCCGGAAGATGAGGCCGCTCTGCGGGTGTTTTTGAATCGGAGGATTCCAGCACTTGCAAACGCAAAATCCCCTCTGGGAAAAACATGCGTATACACTTTATCCCCTGACAGGCACTTCATGGTTGGCCCGCTTCCGGAAAATCCCAATATTCTGGTGGGTACCGGGTTTTCAGGCCATGGATTCAAATTCGCTTCCGTCATGGGAGAGATTTTAAGCCGGCTCGCTTGCAACCAACAAGTGCCCCTGAACATTGAATTTTTAAACTTGGGGCGTTTCCTAAATGACAACAACCGCTAATGAAATTATGATGGTGTTTGTTTCACCTAACTCTTGGAAAGGGAAGATCATGAAAAGTTTTAAAATTCTGGCGTTCATGTTATGTGCGATTTTCGGATCCAATTCATCTAATCTCCTTGCACAGGAGAAATCAGCTTTTTCCTCCGCCACCATTGACCTTGGAGTAGTGGTCACGGATATTGAAAAAGCATCGAAATTTTACACAGATGCCATAGGTTTCAAGGAACTCAAGGGGTTTGATGTACCCGCCAATTTCGCAGGCGATGCCGGCCTTACCGCGAAAAAAGCATTGAATATTCGGGTGTTTGTACTGGGTGAAGGCCCCGGGGCAACAAAGCTTAAACTTATGCAGGTTGAAGGTGTTAAACCCAAAAAATCCGAGAATGAATTCATTCACTCCCAGACTGGATTCCGCTATCTTACAATCATGGTGAATGACACCACCGCAGCAATGGAACAACTTAAAAAAGCCGGTGTAAAGCCGATTGCTAAAACACCCATCTTGATTCCTGAAACCATCGCCAAGGATACTTATTTGACAATCGTGCAGGATCCGGATGGTAATTTAGTGGAGCTGGTCGGACCTAAAAAGTAAATCATTATCATAAAAAAAGGGACACATGAATTAATTTCATGTGTCCCTTTTTGATTGGTTGACGACTAAATTTACAAGGCAAATTCCTTGAGTTCCTCGAGAGTTGCAAATTCGAGGGTGGAAATATGGGTTGCGTTCAAATTCACCTTGGGTGCAAATCCAGCATCGTATGCTTCTTTCCATCGAGATGCGCAAAGGCACCAACAATCACCTGGCTTCAGACCCGGAAAAGCCCAATCAGGAACTGGTGTGGTAAGGTCATTACCCCTCTCCTTGCTGAATTTCAGGAATTCCGCTGTCGCTTGGATGCATACCGTATGAACGCCAAAATCTCCCGGTCCGGTATCGCACCTACCATTCCTGTAAAAACCTGTTTTTGGAGACATACAACAAACTTCAAGGTCTTTTCCCAGAACATTTTTCCCACCCGACATTTTTAATCCCCCCTGTGAATTTAATTATGTTTATAATGTATTTATAATCTAGAACAACAAGACTAATCCAACTTCGACACAATAGCCAAGATTATCATATTTCGAATCACTATGGGATAAATACTTATGAGCCTCTTCATGACCGTCTTATTTTTTGGAATTTATTCATGCATGGCACTTCCTGATGATGGTTTTCCAAAAATCATCGCAAAGTCGCCAGGCATGAAAGGTTCATCCAAATCCCAGGGTATCATATTAAAGAACAATTCAGAACTTTCAAAGTTTTTGGATCTTCCCGAGGCTGAAGCCAACCAAAGGATGAAACAAACTTTGAAAGTGGACCAGATTAATTTTGCAAATCAGATGATTCTTGTTATCCAGGGGGGCGAGTGCAAATCAGGTGGATTTAAAGTAGCCTTCGAGAAATTTGAAGTCAGTGGCTTGAAGGTTGCAATTGAGAAATTTGAAATCAAAAATGCCACACTTCATGTACTTTGGAAACTCCAAGCTCCACCAGCCGATGCGTTTGTAACCCAGGCATTGACTTATCCTTCGCTTATACTTCTTGTGGAAAAACATAAGGGTGAGATTATTTTCAAACAAATCATCGATAAAAAAAATTAACCTCACCTGGATCAAGTTCCAGATGAGGTCTGGTTTAATAAGAAAAACCTGCGAGAATTTTATTACTGTTATCGGGAGGAATCACGATCCTGGGGTGAGCTTCTCCCGGAACCGGAACCAACAGGCCTTGTTTCCCTGTTAAACATTGGTGCATTTTTCAGGAACAACTGGAATTTTTCATCTCCCATGATTTCCCTAAGGTTTTTCATCATGTTTTGTTGAAGTTCCTGTATTTCAGCCATGATCTTTTCACGGTCAGGATTGCCATTTCTTGCCTTTTGAAAAACTTCCCTGATTTTTTCCTGGTTAGCAGCGATGGTTGATTCAACCTTGGCCCTGGCATCCTTGCTTAGATTCAACTCATTTAGAATGCGCTCTCTGGTTTCAGGACTGATCATAGGGCCCCTTTTTTCACCTTCAGGCCTGCCTGCCTCGGGGCGAGCTCCCCTGTCTCCTTCACGCGGCGGATTTGCTGGACCCGCTTTCCTTTCTCCTTCAGGCCTGCCTGCCTCGGGGCGAGCTCCCCTGTCTCCTTCACGCGGCGGATTTGCTGGACCCGCTTTCCTTTCTCCTTCAGGCCTGCCTGTCTCGGGGCGAGCTCCCCTGTCTCCTTCACGCGGCGGATTTGCTGGGCCCTGACCCCTGCCAGGGAAGTTGGAATTCTTCATGAAAGTTTGAAATTTTTCCTCGCCAATCGCATCCTTGATCGCCTTCATCGTGGACTGCTGGATATCACGCATTTTTTCTTCCCG
>SYCV01000183.1 GCA_005786805.1 Planctomycetia bacterium
AACCAATAATTGAAAGGCAAGTCGAATGATTCGCAACATCATGAATCTCCCCGGTAACACCCATGAAAACTTCATGGATTGATCATAAGGGAAAACAAACCAAGCGTGAAATGGTTTCGTGAACTTTTCAGCAAGAAAGCATGCATTGGAGGCGCATTTCAAGCACCGGCAATGTTAGCTTAGCTGGCTGACAGTACGGGCATCACCCGTGATGATGGGCCTTGGCCTGCCCGTGGGATCCATCCAAAACGATTGAAGGTTGATATCAAGGTGATTGAACACCGAGGCTGCCAGGTTGGAGGTGGCGATGGGGTTTTCCTTGATGCCATATCCCTTGGAATCGGTCGCACCAATGACTTTGCCTTTGGGCATTTCGCCGCCATAGGCAAGCATGGACATCACATTGGTCCAATGGTCACGGCCAGCGTTTTTATTGATGACCGGGCCTCTTCCAAATTCACCCATCATGTAGACCATGGTGGAATCTGAAAGCCCTCGGGCTTCCAAGTCGGAAATGAATGTGTGCAATACCCTGTCAACCCGGGGTAACAAAGGCTTGAGCCCTTTCACAATACCACCCCATTTGACCTCATCGCCATGATGGTCAAAATAACCCCATGCGCCACTGACAACGACAAAGGTGACACCCGCCTCGACAAGCCTGCGGGCAAGCAGTGCTTTTTCACCCAGGCTGTCACGCCCGTAGGTATCACGCAGCTTTTCCGATTCCCTCTCAAGGTCAAATGCGAGCTTGGCTTTGCCTGTGAGCACAAGGTCCATGGCCTGCGCGTTGGATTGATCCATTTTTTCAAGCATGCCGGTGGTGTCAAAGGTGCGTTGCAATTTATCAAAGCTCTGCCTTAGGCCATTGCGATCTCGCAGGGAATCAATGTTAAGCCCCTCGGGAAGATTAAGCCTTCCCGCGAGGGTGGAACCCTGGATTGGTTCGTATGCGTTACCCATATGCCCCGCGCCCCAGACATCCGCTTTCAACGAATCGGCAAGTGCGACAAATGGTGGCAATGAGGAATCATTGGATCCGTGAAACTTGGCAGCTATGGAACCCATGGAAGGCCAGCCATCGCCATCACGGTTGTTATCAACCCTGCGAGCAAGATCGTTCCCTGCCTGCATGGTGATGGGGGTGTGGTTGCTGGCTTTGCAATCCACCGAACGAAGGATTGAAAGCTTATGGGCTATCGAAGCCTGCAGGGGAAGATGCTCGGAAAACCTCACACCCGGAATAGTTGTCTGGATGGTTGAAAAGGGGCCACGCACCTCCGCGGGCGCATCAGGCTTCGGATCCCACATATCAATATGGCTTGGCCCACCTGAAAGCCAGAAAAGCACGACCGATTTCTTTTTATTCGGTGTGTCAACGGCAGCAGCAGGAGAAAAACCAGCAAAAGGTAATGCCGCCAAGCTTCCCATTCCCGTTTGCAAAAACCATCTGCGCGAGCCAACTCTTATACCTGTGTTGGGAAACTTGGTAATCGACATGGTTGAAACCTCTTGCTTAACGGCTTGATACAACGAGTCACTAAACTTTACTACAGGCGGGTTCTCAAGAGAATTAATTATGCCCCGCAAGTGGGGGTTTATCAAGCTATTATCGGCAAATGACCGTCTTTTGATCAATATTACTGTTATTTAAAATCGCTTGAAACGAGCGATCAAAATGATTGCGAAACACACTAAACCAAAGATAGCGAGAAATATTGCAAATTCCGTGAATATAAGCCTTAAAGTCTCTGACCCGAACAGCTTGGGGGTCGCCAGCGAATACAGCGTCATGAGGAAACCGGCAAAAGAAACCAACAGCGCCAGGACCAGACTCATTAATGGAGATTTGTTCATTTCATAATACTATGTGAGTGATAATCCAAGGTCTAGGCATTTATTTGACTCAATTCCCATTATAATCGATTGCAATATCACCTTATCAAATGTAACATTTAAAATATCTGAAATTAAATTTGGTGCTTTCAACATATCTTCCGAGGAAAGCAATGGTTTCCCATAAAAAAGCAGGGTTCACTTTAATTGAATTACTTGTGGTGATCGCGATCATAGCAATCTTGATAGGGTTACTGCTACCTGCAGTCCAAAAAGTCAGGGAAGCCGCCGCACGAATGAAATGTCAGAACAACATCAAGCAATTCGGCCTCGCCTACATGGGTTACCATGATACTTTCAAAAGTTTTCCAAGAAGCTACATACTAAATAGCGCGCATACTGTCGGTGATTGGGGATGGGCACCAAGGTTGATGCCTTTTCTGGAGAGTGCGAATCTGCAATCAATCATCAACCCTGGTAATTATCTCGGGGAGATCCCCGGCGTTAATTCCAATACTCAAAGTGTGCCGCCGGTCTTTTTGTGCCCTTCAGATCCCAATGATTCCAAAATCAACACGGTTTATGGAAAAAGCTATGGTAAAACCAATTATCTGCCCAGTTACCTCATTTCTCCGCCCTCCGGGGGCATAGTATCTTTTAATGATGTCAAAATTGGAGATATAACCGATGGCACAAGCAATACTTTCCTGATGGGGGAGCGAGATATGCAAAAAGGCCAGGCTGGTGTATGGATCGGGCGACTTACCGGGGTCACCGATGCCGTGGTATACGGCAGGGCCGATCTTCCTCCGAATACACCCTATGCCTCCCCAGGCAACGCCACAGCGGGGGCGAATGATCCAAACTGCACCAGGCATGCTTGGACATCCGCCCACACCGGCGGACTGAGTTTCGCGTTCTGTGATGGTTCTGTCAGATTCATCTCTGACAAAATTGAAAGCCATGTGGGTTACACAAACAGCTGCTCAGGAAATGTGAACACTGCCAACTTTCTTTACCAAAACCTTTTTCGAATCAATGATGGAAATGTGGTGCAGTTACCATGATGCTTAAATCAATCTCTAACACACTCTTGATTCTCGCTTTGGTTTGCGTGATGGGATGTGGTTCAGAAAAATCCAGCTCGATCAAGGGTTCAATCACATTGGATGGAGAGCCCTTGGTTCTAGGAAATCTTACATTTTCCCCCATCATCCCGGAAACAAATAAAAAAGTCGCAACTGCTGTCAATAATGGCACTTATAACCTTGAAAATCATGCTGGATTTAATCCAGGAAGTTACCGAGTTGAGATCAACTGGGCTAAAAAAACTGGAAAGAAAGTCCCCTCCGCTGACCCGGGAATTCTCATGGAACAAACCATTCAAGGAACAATTAACGAGGAGATTAAAATTGAAAAAGGGGCCAATGAAAAGGATTTCAAGTTAAAATCTAAATAAAAGTCCCCCATTCACATCCTCCAACTTATATAAATCGTCAAATTTAAGCCGTTTTCTTTAAAAATCTAAAAATTTAATCTTTCTCTAAGAAAGTAAATAAATTAGATTTAAATATTCATTCTTATTCATTCATTTCCAGGGAATTTATCATGAACATTTCAAACCTTAGAAGGAAAGGGTTCACCCTAATCGAACTTCTTGTGGTGATAGCGATCATAGCCATCCTGATCGGCTTGCTTCTACCCGCGGTTCAAAAAGTCCGCGAAGCTGCTGCTAAATCTCAATGCCAAAACAACATGAAACAAATTACTTTGGCATTTCACAACTACCATGGGACTTACAGTTGTTTTCCTTCAGGAAGTTTTGGGGGTGGCAGCAGCGGAAGTTTTCCCGCTCCATGGGGCGATACAGTCTGTGGCGGAGGCTGTCCATATGGGCATTTCAGCTGGGCTGTAAAAATACTCCCCTACATGGAAGCTGAAAACCTTTTTAAACAATTTGATTTTACTGTTCCCGCCTACGCAACTACCATCTTTGAAAATGGTTCGGAAAGAGGTCCGGCCGGGAATGCCCTCAACAAAACCGCTTGTACAAGCATGCCGAAAAATCTGGTCTGTCCCAGCGCCAAGCGTACTGCACCCGCTAATGAGTTCAAAGACTACGCTGTAAATGCAGGCACCGGCTCCTGCTGCCCCGAACGAAACACCACCGGCCATAACGGCATGGCCTTTGTCTGGAGTTCCATTAAAATCTCCGAAGTCAAGGATGGCACTAGTAATACTTTCTTGATCATGGAAAAACTTCATTCTTCAAATCAAAGCTGGTTGAATGCTGACCGTGGTTCCAACCACTTTGCTTGGGTTCATCATCCTTCCCAAGGGTATGTAAGTGCCACCGAACCCGCAACACAACAACCACCAAATTCAACCTTCTGGAACAACCGTTCTGCAGCGGGTGGTCATGGGGGTGGCATCATGACTTCCTGGGTGGATGGCAGGGTTGGATTTATTTCAAATGGGATTAATTTCCCCACTTACCAAGCCATGCACAGTAGGGAAGGTGAGGAAGTAGTTGGTAATTATTAGTCTTTCATGATTCGAGCACCTTTATCTTCTCAATTTTGATTTTGGAATTTCCCATGAGAGTTATTTTTTTTCTTGTCTTAAGTTTGCTTACGATGATTGGCTGTGCCAAAAGTGGGCCACAAGTTGTACCTGTTTCAGGAAAAGTCACTTATAAAGGTAATCCTTACCCAAACATCTTTTTGAATTTCGAGCCAGAAAATGGCAGACCCAGTTGGGCACAAGTGGATGGTTCGGGTAATTTCACAGCTAAATATGATGAAACACAGGATGGTGCTATTACCGGAAAGCACAAAGTTTGGATTTCCTATCGCGCCAAGGACCCCAGGGAAGAAATGATCGAGAAAGGTTTCGCCAAGGGTAAAAGTTCTAGGCCTCAAAACATGAACCAAATTCTTGACAAATTTGGAAACAGGGAAACCACCCCCCTTGTAATTGATATCACCAAGGCTGAGTCCAACCTTGAAATCAAGCTTGATTAATGCACAATTCTTGGCAATCTTGTGAAATCCTTCACTCCAATTCCCTCAAGCGCCAAGGCATTCAAGTAATTCGAGTTCATCTCCTCCAAACCGCTGATGCTCATTCCCAGATCTTTCAAGATCCCATTATTTAATCCATAAATGCATGCGTGCACGGTTAAATTCTGGCCCCGCATCCATGCATCCTGCACGATCGTGGTCTGGCAGACATTGATCGCCTGCTCGATCGCATTAAGCTCACACAAACAATCCTCTTTTTGTTTTTGATCCCCAAGCAGGCTTATGTGATGCCCATGCCTTTCCTTCACATCCTTCACATGACGCAACCAATTGTCAATCAAACCAAACCTACTGTCGTTTAATGCTGCAATCACACCACCACAGCCATAATGCCCGCATACAATCACATGCTCCACCTTGAGAACCTCGATCGCATACTGCATCACGGAAAGACAATTCAAATCCGTATGAACAACCACATTGGCGACATTTCGATGAACAAACAACTCACCAGGCAACAACCCCACCACTTCATTTGCGGGAACCCGGCTATCCGCGCACCCTATCCACAAATACTTGGGGGACTGCTGCTTGGAAAGGGTTGGGAAAAACTCCGGATTCTTAAGGGTTATACTTTCAGACCACTTCCGATTATTTTCAAAAAGATCTTGAATCGATTTCATTACCTAATCCTCGTTTTATAAGTTGACTCTTCCAAGTATAGTACAAGATGATATGTAAATAATATTCAACAAATCAGAATAAAACAGGTGGTTAATATAATGCACTTAGCCATGATCAGTATTGGAATACTTCTCTCAACGCACTTTGAATCCTCGTTACAATTAACCCCGGGATACAAGCAGCATAGTTTCATTCCCTCAATTCATGCGGTACAAGCGGCGGCAGCCGATGGAAATTTCGCCTATGCGATCTCCAACAGCAGGGTTGCCCAGTACGACCGCAAAACAGGTGAATTGAAAAAACTCAGCACCGGGGATGCGGAGCATTTAAACAGCGGCTGGATATGGAATGGGAAAATATACTGCGCGCATTCGAACTTCCCAAAACTACCCGAAAAAAGCGATATCAGGGTCTTTGATCCTGACACGGGAAAATTGACAATCCATCATAGTTTCACAAAATCACCGGGTAGCTTGACCTGGGCCATCCGCGATCCAGAAAATAAATCCTGGTATTGCTGCTTTGCCTACTACCAAAAAGATAATTCCAAAACCTACCTTGCACGGATGGATGACTCATTCAATGAATTGCAACGCTGGAGCTTCCCCGAAAAAGTTGTCAGGGATTGGGATAACGCCAGTGCTTCCGGGGGTATCTGGGATGGAGGTACTCTTCTGGTCACCCATCATCATTTCAAGGTGCTATACCGTTTGAAATTACCCAAGAAAGGCGACATGCTGGAATTGGTTGAGGCTCTTTCCTGCCCATTTCCAGGCCAGGGTATCGCCTATGACCCTTTGACCAAAGGATTGGTGGGTATTCATCGGCCTGAAAAGAAAATCCTGTTTGCGATCAAGGAAAAGTAAGGCCGGTATTTGTGGTTTTAAGGCTTAAATGCCTCATCTGTGACCGATCACCGATAAAATTTATTGAAACTGACTTGGCAAACGAGCCTAAAACCTTGAAAATAGACTTTAAGCAGGAGGGGTGGCAGAGCGGCTGATTGCACCGGTCTTGAAAACCGGAGACGGGGAAACCCGTTCCAGGGTTCAAATCCCTGCCCCTCCG
>SYCV01000184.1 GCA_005786805.1 Planctomycetia bacterium
ATTGGAACCTTTGGTCATGCCTGCTCCTGTTGATCCCTTGCCAATTGAGAAAGGTAAATCAAAAGTAGTTGCAAATGATGAAAACAAGCCTTTGGTTCTTCCGATTCCTGATGATTTGTTGAAAAACAAATCAAGGTCTGTGGATGATGCCGCTCCTCAACCTGTTAAACCCCCTGTTTCCATCATTCCGGGTGATAAAGACAATGTTTTGAAAGATAGTGTTGCAAAGCCGGTTTCTGTAATTAAAACCAATGAAGTTGGAGCTGTATTGGGTTCGGAATCAACAGAGGTCCGGGATGCTGGTTCCGAATTTATTGAGTCTGAAAAAAATGGTAAAAGTTATAGGCTCGAAGGTTTGTTCATGACGGGTGAATACCTTCTTGTCAAACCAAGGCGGGATGCTTTTGATTTTGCAATAACTTCCAGTGAAAGACTTGGGGTGATCAACGGAAATCTAAACTCACTCGATTGGGAAACAAGGAGTGCTTTTCGGGTTGGGCTGGGCTATCAGTTTGAGGATGGTTGGGATGCGAGTGTAAGTTATTTTTACCTGCACTCCAATGCTTCCTCCAATTTGTCCGCACCTAATGGCGGTGCTTTATACGCGACCCTCACAAACAACACCTTTGATGATGTGTCTACTGCTAGTGCCATGGGCAATCTTGACATGAATGTCATTGATATCGATGTAGGTCGTAATTTCAGGGCAGCGGACAATTTGAATTTCAGGTTCACCGGTGGTGGCAGGGTAGCATGGATCGAGCAACAATTCAGCGCAATTTATAACGGTGGATCTCTGGGGGCTGTCAATGACTTTGTGAGTAGCCCGGTTAATTTTACTGGAGCTGGTTTGACCACCGGTGGCGAGGGCACTTATACGTTAACCAAGCATTTTGGTCTTTATGCAAGAGGCAAGGTTGCACTCCTAAGCGGAACTTTCAACAACAATTTGACAGAGACCAATGGGAATGGTGAAACCACCTTTTACAATATCAGAAACAAGTATCATGAGATTGTGCCAGTTCTAGAAACTGGTGTTGGCGCCGTCTTAACCAAGGATCATATGCATTTCAAGGTTGGTTATGAGTTGTATAATTATTTCAACATGGTTGATAGCTTGGACTTTCAATCCTTAAGTTTTGGGAAAACCTCAAAACGACTGAGTGACCTGAGCCTTGAAGCATTGTCCATTCAGTTTGGTCTTACTTTTTAACGAAAAGTTAGAATTCTCCGATATAAGATTGCTGGCGGGAAAAAGCTTCTCGCCAGCTTTTTTGTTTGATAATCTTAGTCATAAGTATTTTTTGTGTTTTGCGGAAAGATTTTCGATGCTTCATTTTACTGTTGATTACAAGGGTGAGATTGCTGAATTTGATCATGAATATGGCCCATTTGAGTTTGGTCGAGGACCCAAGCGTGATAATATCCCGCGTTTTGTTGTAAACGATTCCTATGTCTCTGGTAATCATGCCAGAATCCAGCAGATAGATGATTCTAAAGTCAGCATATTTAATTTAAGCCAAAGGAATTCAATCCGTTTGGACCAGGGAGAATCCATAAGCCTTGGAATGTCCATGCAAGTGGAATTGCCTGTCTTGATCCATGTTGGTGAGACCAGCATTAAAATCGAAGCCATCCGGGAAGATGAGCTTGAGGGCGAGGATCTGGCATTATTGGATTCCATGGAAGCTGCGATAACCTTGAACGCAAGTCAATCCTCGGGAAGCCTGCTGGATTTGGGACAATCTCCCAGTCCGGAAAAACTCGCGCTGTGGTTTGAAACATTGATCGCAGTGCAAAAGTCAGCCAGTGGTTCAATGGAGTTTTACGAGGATACTGCGAGGGCGGTGGTGGAACTCATTGGATTGGACCGTGGTCTTGTCCTGATGATCAAGGATGGCAGGTGGATGGTTCAAGCCCGCTTTCCTGACGAGGATGTTGATCACAGGGAGTTTAGCGTTTCTGTTTTGGCTAAGATGGCCAAGGAAAAGAAAACTTTTTATCAAAGTGGTGCCGCTCTCCAGAGTCAAAGTGAAAGCGTGATGGGGATTCAAGCTGTTATAGCAGCACCGATTTTTGATAAGACCGGAAAAGTTGTTGGTGCGATTTATGGAGTCCGAAGCAAAGCTCCCGCCATGGGGGGGGCAAGCCTGGGGGTTAATCCCTTGGAGGCCCAGATTATTCAATTGCTTGCAAGTTCAGTAGGGGCTGGCCTTGCAAGACAGGAACAGGAGGCTGAGGCTGGCCGCTTGAAGGTTCAGTTTGAACAGTTTTTTTCTGGTGATCTTGCCCGGGAATTACAAAAGAATCCAAAACTTCTAGAGGGCCATGAAACTGAAATCACCGTTCTTTTTTCTGATATAAGGGGGTTTTCCCGAATCTCGGAAGCTTTAAATCCAAGAGAAACCTGTAATCTGGTTGCTGATGTAATGGAGGAACTCACCTCCTGTATCATGGCTTTTGAAGGGGTGGTTGTTGGTTATTTGGGTGATGGAATCATGGCGATGTGGAATGCGCCTGCTCCCCAGTCTGACCATGCCATCAAAGCTTGTAAGGCCGCGTTGGCAATGGTTTCCAAAATGCCCTCAATTCAAGATCGATGGAAGAATAAAATTTCCATGCCGGTTAAAGTTGGTATTGGGATTAACACCGGAAATGCTTTATGCGGAAATATTGGGAGTCTTAGGAAATTTCAATATGGCGCACTTGGTCATGCTGTCAACCTGGCTAGTCGAATCGAGGGTGCAACCAAGGTGATGGGCGTCCCAATTTTGATAAGTGGATCCACAAAAAAAATGATTGGCCAATCATTTTCGACCCGCAGGCTGCGCAAAGTGCGAGTCGTAGGCATCAACGAACCTGTGGATCTTTATCAACTCCATGCTGAAGTGTCCTCGATTGAATGGAAAAGTGATGCTGATGTGTATGAATCAGCGCTTGTAAACTATGAGTCGAAAAAGTTTGGTCTTGCTTGCCGTGACTTGTATCCGCTTATCACCAACCAAAGTGGAAATTACGATCCGCCCTCATTAAGTTTAATGTCAAAAGCAATTGAGTTTCTTCGTAAACCGCCCATGGATTGCTTTGATGGAGTGGAAGATTTGGATTTGAAATAAAAGTTTGAATTAATTAGGGTATGGAGGCCAATCATGTTGGGATATAAACCATTCAAGTTCTTGATGTTTTTTGTGGTTTTGTTTCTTTTGCAAGTCCTTCCGCTTATCAATGGGGCTGAAATAGCCAATGAGGTTCTGCCTGAGGACATTGGCACAAGAAAAACGGGGGCTGATTGGGAATCATTTCTTGGTAAAAATGGTGATAGTTTTTCTCCAGAAAAAGGTATAACTCCCTGGCCTGCTGGTGGTCCCAAACTTCTTTGGGGTGCAAGGATGGCGGATGGTTATGCCATGCCAGCGATCAGTCGGGGCAGGGCTTTTCTATTTGATCAATCCAAGGGGATTGCCAGGCTTCGCTGTTGTAATAGTGAGACAGGCAAGGAATTGTGGGTTTTCACTTACGAATCAAATTATCAGGATTTATACGGATATAGTAATGGCCCTCGTTGTTATCCGATTGTGGATGGTGCGCGCGTTTACATTATCGGTCCTGAGGGGCTTTTGCATTGCATCGATGTTTCAACTGGCAAAGTTATTTGGAAGACCAACACGGTTGAAGAATTTGGAGTGATTCAAAACTTTTTTGGTGTTGGAAGCACGCCGGTTGTTCATGGGCGACTTCTTCTGGTGCCTGTGGGAGGAAGCCCAAAAGGAAGTGACAAGGTGGATTTTTCTGAACTGAAGGGAAATGGCACCGGATTGGTTGCCTATGACAAATATAGTGGCAAGGTTGTTTATAAGTTTTCAGATGAACTGGCGAGTTACTCGAGTCCTGTTCTTGCAACAATTGACGGTAGAAAATATGGCTTGCATTTGGCAAGGGGCGGGCTGATCGGGTTTGAACCTGGCACGGGTAAACAGGATTTTTATTTTCCCTGGAGATCGCGTGTTCTTGAAAGCGTCAACGCCGCTTCACCGCTTGTTGTCGGGAATAAGATTTTCATTTCTGAGACATATGGTCCGGGTTCCGCTTTGTTGGAAGTTGAAAAGGGAGTTGTCAAGGTACTTTGGGATGATGAAACCCGGGGCAGGGATAAATCCATGCAGTGCCATTGGAACACCCCAATCCATGTTGATGGCTACATTTATGGCTCGAGTGGAAGGCATAAGTCAAATGCGGAGTTAAGGTGCGTGGAGATGAAAACAGGCAAGGTCAAATGGTCGGTGCCGGACCTCACCCGTTGTTCCTTGCTTCAGGTTGATGGTCATTTCATTTGTCAGGCTGAAGATGGTTTGCTTTATTTGATAAAGATCAATCCTGAAAAATTTGAAAAGGTATCTGTCGCGGCATTTTCATCGAATGGGGTTCCACTCCTTCAGGAGCCTTGTTGGTGTGCCCCTGTTTTGGCAAAAGGTCTCTTGTATGTGCGGGGAAGAAATACCTTGCTTTGTATTGATCTATTTCAAAAATGATCACTCCTTTGCGGTTGGATATTATTGCCGAAATCGATTACAATTTAAGGATGTCTATGATTCCTCACAATTAAAGGTGTGGTTATGGGATGGAAAGTTTTCTCATTGCTTTGGGTTGTTTTTCTGTTGACCCATACCCCCAAGGTCTTGGGTTCTGACCAGAAACAAGTAGAGTTTTTTGAGAATAAAATTCGCCCGCTTTTTGTGAATTATTGCCATGAGTGCCATAGCGTTGAAAAAAAACAACGAGGCGGGCTTTTGTTGGATTCCAAACCCTCGATATTGAAGGGCGGGGATACAGGGCCTTTGTTTATTTCGGGGAAACCAAATGAAAGTCTTTTGTTGAAGGTGGTCAGCTATGATGATGAGATAAAAATGCCACCAAAAAGCAAGCTTTCGGCTTCTCAGATCGAGGATATCCGCACTTGGATCAAAGATGGAGCTTATTGGCCTGATGAAAAAAGCACCGCGATAAAATCAAATTCATTCAACATTGAAGAAAGAAAAAAACATTGGGCATGGCAACCATTGGCCAAAATCAAAGCAAAACCCGTGATTTCCGGGGCCTGGGCAAAGTCTCCGATCGATGTGTTTTTAAATGAAAAAATGATTGAAAAAGGGCTTGTTCCATCCAACCCCGCCCAAAAAGAAGTCCTTATTCGTAGGGCTTATTTTGACTTGGTTGGTCTTCCCCCATCTCCTGCTGATACCAAGGCTTTTTTAGAGGACGCATCCCAAAACGCTTTTGAGAAAGTTGTTGATAAGTTGCTTGATTCATCGGCATTCGGTGAAAAATGGGCCAGACACTGGCTTGATTTGGTGCGATATGGTGAGTCCCGGGGACATGAATTTGATTTTAACATACCAAATGCTTTTCAGTATCGGGATTATGTTATTCGCGCGTTTAACGCGGATGTTCCTTATAACCAATTTGTTAAAGAACACCTTGCAGGCGACCTGCTTGCCCAACCAAGATTGCATCCCTCTCACGGTTGGAACGAATCCATCCTTGGCACGGGTTTTCTCTATCTTGGCGAGGAGGTTCATTCGCCTGTCGATATCAGGTTGGACCAGGCGGATCGATTCGATAACCGTATTGATGTGATAGGGAAGACTTTTCTCGGCCTTACTATTGCCTGCGCTCGGTGTCATGATCATAAATTCGACCCGATAACCGCAAAGGATTATTACTCCCTTTTTGGATTTCTTGAAAGTAGTCACTATCGGCTTTCAAGGTTTCAGAGTGTTGAGAAAAACAAAAAGGTTGATCAAAAGTTGGTTGATTTAAGGCGGAGTTTTGAGCCCAAGATTCGCGACGAATTGGCTGGAATGCTTAAAAATGCAGCAAATGATTTTAAAGCTTATTCAAAAGCGGCGAAGATTGCGTATTTGGCTGCCAAGAATCCCGTTGAAACAATTTTAACCAGCCAGGACATTATGTTGAGTGATTTTGAAGCTGGAAATTTTAAGGGTTGGAAACCGGAAGGGGAAGCTTTTGGAAATTCTCCCGTTTCCGGCGATGATCTTGCGCCAGAGCAAAAAGACGGATCGTTCCAAGGAAAGTTTCTGGTTAATTCTTATATTCAAAAAAATGGCAATAAAATTGTCCGCTCAGACAAGCCCACAGGAACCCTTACTTCTGATCCCTTTCAGGTTGAGCGTGACTTTATTTCACTTCTTGTTGGTGGTGGCGCCCATGTTGGTAAAACCTGTGTGAATTTAATGATTGATGGTAATGTTGTCGCAAGCGTGACAGGTAAAAATCAGAATGCGATGACTCCAGTTTCGATCGATGTCCGAAAGTACATGGGTAAAAAAGCGGTCATTAAAATTATTGACCAGGAAACCAGGGGTTGGGGGCATATTGCCGTCGATGCCATCAAGCTTACCAATTCCCCGGTTCAAAATGATTCCGTCAATTCTGCATTGGTGAAAATTAGCAAAAAACAACTCGAGCAAGTCGCGCTGTCGGAGAAAATCGATCCTGCCAGGTTTTCTGATTTTCTGTCATTTTGGTTGAGGGTGGACGCGGATAAAAAACATCCAGCTAGTTTCTTGGCCAAAAAGATTTTCCTTACTGATCCCAGTCGTATTGTTGATAAGAATCCGGTGAACGCCATTGATGCTTTCTCTGCTTTGCCTAAAGCAGGTAAAGTTGTAGTTGATTATTCTAAACAACCACAAAGTTCATGGATGCCTGATGATTTTAGTTATGGACGCACACCAGCGAAATCTGGTTCGATCCGGATAATAGAATCCAAATCAAAGCTTGAGTTTCAATTAGTTGAAAGGTCTGCCGCGATGATAGATCCTTTTTGGAAGGATTTGAAGCATGCCAAGGGAGCTGAACCTGAACCAGGGGCGCTTGGTGGTAACAGGGCGGGGAAGGTTCTTATCACTCCTACTTTTTCACTTGAGGATGGTTGGGTGCATTTTTTGGCAAAAGGAAAAGCTAAGGTTTTCTGTTCGGTTGGTGACCACCTAATGCTAACCGGTCCTTTACATGGAAACTTGGTCCGTAATATAGATTTAAATGAATGGTCGTGGGTAAGCCTTGACCTTACCCGATACAAAAAATTAGCCACACATCTTGAGTTTTCATCCGATGATTTGAATTTTGCATTACGAATTGTGATAAACGGCGGAATTGATCGTCCTAATCCACCGGTTTCTCCCCGAGAGGATTTGGTTAAAGATTTGGCCTCCCAAGGCAGTGGATCTTTCACAAATGATGTGCAAAGTCGAATCAATGGGCTTGCATTGATGATTGAAAAAGGAGAAATGGCTGACAATTCAACCAATGCTGCAAACCTTTATCTTGCGAACATTCTTATTGAGTCTGGTTTGGTAAAGGCTGATCCCAATCAATCAGGCAAACAATCATTAACCTCTCTTGCTGAAAAACAAACACAGCTTCAGGCTGAAGTTCAGTGGGAATCCCAACTTGCCTTGGCTTTGGCTGATGGCAGCGGTATTGATGAGAAGGTTTTTGTGAGGGGTAATCACAAAAGTCTTGGAGAACCCGCTCCTAGATCTTATCTTGCCGCGCTTGGGGGAACAAAGCTCCCTGATGAAAATTTGGGAAGTGGCAGATTACATCTTGCAGATTGGATAACTGATGTTGAAAAGGATCCTTTTCTTCCAAGGGTCATGGTTAACCGTATTTGGCATCATCTGTTTGGGAGGGGAATTGTAGCTTCAGTTGACAATTTTGGATTTCTAGGAGAGAAACCCACACATCCTGAACTCCTTGATTTTTTAGCGGTTCAATTTGTTGATGATGGATGGTCAATAAAAAAAACCATAAGAAAAATCATGCTTTCATCCACATATCAATTGTCATCGGTTGAGTCAGAAAACACAAAAAAGATTGACCCCGGTAATCTTTTGTTAAGTCATGCGAATATTAAAAGGCTTTCAGGCGAATCCATCCGTGATGCGATTCTTAAGATCTCAGGAGAGTTGAATGATACCATGTTTGGTCCATCAATAAATGTGAGCCTGTCCTCCTTTCAAGAAGGAAGAGGCAGGCCGGCAAGTGGACCTTTGGACGGAGGGGGACGAAGGAGCATTTATCTTTCTGTTAGAAGAAATTTCCTATCATCCTTCATGCTGGCTTTTGATTCTCCCATTCCGTTTTCTACCGTTGGGCGACGCAGTATTTCTAATGTTCCCTCCCAGGCGTTGATATTGATGAATGATCCTTTTGTTCACCAGCAGTCTGAGAAATGGGCCAAAAAAGTAATTGCTTATTCTTCAGATTCCAATGCAAGGTTGGAAATCATGTTTCAACAAGCTTTTGGTAGGCCACCCTCGGGTTCTGAAATTGAGGAATGCTCCAACTTCTTGAGAATGTTTTCACCTGATTCCCCTGAAACTGAAAAATGGACTGCCATTGCGCATTCTTTGATGAATGTGAAGGAATTTGTCTGGATTCCCTAGTTTCCTTTTAGGAACCGAAAACCATGCAATGTGGAATAATTCAACCCAAATTTCTTTCAAGGCGCAACATGCTTATTGGTTGTGCCAATGGTTTTGGTGCAATTGCTTTTGGTGTTTTAAATGCCGGCGAGAACCAGAAAAACAACTTTGACAATTCAGAAGGTATGCATCACAAGGCCAAGGCTAAGAATGTTATTTTTCTTTACATGGATGGTGCTCCATCCCAGATGGACACTTTTGATCCCAAGCCGCTTTTAAATAAATACCATGGTGAGTCTCCCGATAAATTACTCAAGGTTTTACCCACCCAATTCAATAACATTGGGAAAATTCTGCAGTCGCCCTGGAAGTTCAAGCAATATGGCCAAAGCGGGACTTGGGTCAGTGATTTATTTCCCTATATTTCTAAACATGTTGATGATCTTGCCATTATAAAATCTGCTGTCTCTAATTTTCCTGAGCATACTAGTGCCAATTATTTTCTTCACACGGGAAGTGGTTTCCAAGGAAGACCTAGCTGGGGTGCCTGGGCAAGCTATGGGTTGGGTAGTTTTAACAAAAACCTACCAGGCTTTCTGGTTCTTAATGGCGGGCTGATTCCCCCCGGTGGTCTTGATAATTTTAACAGTGGTTTTTTACCTGCTGCTTATCAAGGGTCCGTGTTCAAGTATGGCCCTGCACCTGTGGCTAACATCAATCGTAAGGAAGTAACTGAGAAATCCCAAAAAGATAAGATTGACCTTGCAAATCGACTGGATCGGTTGAACTCAAAAAAAATTGGCGCTAATGACCAAATCGAGGCGGCCATAGCCAATCAGGAAACTGCTTTTTTAATGCAATCCTCAATACCCGATTTGATGGATATTAAGAATGAATCAAAGGCTACACAGGATTTGTACGGGGTTAATTCGACATACGGCCCGACTAAAATTTTTGGAACCCAATGCCTTGTTGCAAGGCGCTTAATCGAGAGAGGGGCGAGGTTTATCGAATTGACATGCCCATCTGTGGGTGCGGACCGGTGGGATCAACATAGTAACCTAAAGGCAGGCCACGAAAAAAACGCCTTGGCTGTTGACCAGCCTATTTCCGGATTGATTCATGATCTAAAGTCAAAAGGGATGCTTGAGTCCACCCTTATTGTTTGGTCTGGAGAGTTTGGTCGCACGCCATTTGCCCAGGGAAATGATGGAAGGGATCATAATCCGTTTGGATTTACTTATTGGATGGCGGGAGGCGGGGTGAAAGGTGGCACTAGCTATGGTGCCACGGATGATTTTGGTTACCATGCGATTGATGGGAAAGTCGAAATTTATGACATGCATGCTACCATGCTGCATCTTCTGGGAATTGATCACAAAAAGTTGACTTTCCGATTTGGTGGAAGAGATATGCGACTTACCGATGTCCATGGCGAGGTGATTTCAAAAATCATAGCGTGATTTTATTTTGTTTTTCGATCAATATCAGTTGATGGGGTGATTATTATGAGAAGTATTTTGTCATTAATATTTGTTGTAGCTATTTCTCAGATCCTTTGTGCGGCTCAGGAAAAAGGTGAGTCATCTTCGGAAGTTGTGCTCAAGGAAGGTGGGATTTTGCCGGGACCGTTCTATCCGTTTGTTGTCCATGGACCTAGAAAGGATAGGTTGCGTGCCCTTATAAATGAAAAACCTGAGAAAACTTTCATTTTGATGTTTTTTCAGGGAGCAAACATACCGGATTTTCTTCCCAAATCTCTAGAAGATCTTAATGTAAAAATCAAAGGTAATAAAACAAAGGGTTTTCCTTCTTCTGCAATGGCAATTTTTGTGAATCCTGAAATAAAAAATGTAGTCAGGGATGATGAAAAAAGAAACGAATTTGTGAAGGCACTAAGAACCGCAATTGCAGAAGAAAAGTCTGATTTCATTGAGATAGGTGTTGATGATCTTGCGGATTTACAAAAGTACAAATTAGAACAATCCACCAGTATATTGATGATCCGATGTGAAAATTTGAAAGCTGTCAAGATTTTGAAGTTAGATGCGACCAATTCCAATGAAGACGGCTTTTCCAAGGGTCTATCCCAATTGCTTGAATCTGCTAAAGCCAATTGATTTGTTGTTATTTAAAGTTTTAATTTGATTCAAAAAATGAGTTTTTGCATGTTTGGCATAGTTGAACCTGTTGTGATACCATAGCAGATATTGTTTTTGATGCGGGGGTTAAAGGGTTATGAAATCTTCCCAGGGTGTGATTGCTGTCCTTATTTTTGGGATCATGGTTTTTGCCCTTACATTCGCAATGAATTATCTGGGTGGATTAAGTGACCCTAAAACACCAGTTCAAATAAAAGATAATACTCCAAAAAACGCTGATTCTATTGATGATGGTGTAAACCAAGAACTTGCTTTTTTGCAGAAAGTCTACCCCTCTGATGGCATAAGTGCGATCGAAAATGAATTTAAAATGGGTGGAATGCAGGATTTTCTTTTTGCTCACGAGGGGGCACTTCCATTGAAGATAGGGTTGGACAGTAAAAATTGCACATGCACAAGTGTGCTTGTTTTTATAATTCCTCCCGATTGGTTAAAAAACCTAGATATCAAAGATGCCATGGGCAAAATTAATCTTGTAAAAATCGAGGAGGCTTTGTCAAAAAATAATGTCAAAGATGTCCTTGAAAAACAAATTACTCCCGTGGCACTTGAGAAAAATGAACAACCTGTTTTAAATGGTGGATCAGTTGGATGGATAAGACTTCAATGGAAAACTGAAAAATTAGGTCCAAACCGTCTTACCGCGAACATCTGGATGGGAAAAAAAGGTGGTGGAAATGAGTCACGTTTGGAGGCATTGGTAAATGTGCAATCCGCCCTCCTTGTCAATCCCATGGAACTTTCTGTTGATGTGTTATCTCCTTTGGTTCCTGAAAAGAAAGCCTTTTTCAAATGTTATTCTTCCACTCGAAAATCGTTTGAATTTGTTGCGAAAATGACCCGTCCACGGCCTGATGAAACTATCCATGTTGGGAAACCCGTGCCGCTTAGCGCGGAAGAGCTGAAAAATGATGAAAAACAATTCAACGGTGCCTCGCTTCTGTCTGGTTATTTGGTTCCAGTAACTGCTTCTTATAATGTTCCCGGGGGAAAAGACCTTATGGAACTTGGTCCGTTTAGTCGACAAATTGAGTTCATAATCACTAAGAATAATAATAAGGAATTTGAATCAGACTCAAAAGTTGAAGTGAAAATTACCGGTAAAGTGGAAGGTGAATTTAGAATTTTGGATGCGGAACAAAAAGGTCGTCTTTCAATGGGGGTATTCCAGAGGACGATGGGTGCCAAAAGGGAACTGAAAATTGAGACGGATTTGCAGGGAATAGACCTTGAATTAGACACGGTTAAGACCACTCCCTATCTGAAGGTTAAACCTTTTACCGGTTGGCCTCAGGATGTTGCGGGCCGTAGAACTTGGAAGTATTTGATTGAAATCGCACCAAATTCCGTTAGCGGTCCGTTTCCAAGGGATGATGAGTTCTATAGGGATAGTTCCTTTTATTTGAAATCAAAGGGCGATTCCGCAAGGACCATAAGGGTTCCTGTGGAAGGCCGTTCTGACAATTAAAGTTTTGAATTTTTAACACCAGGGAAGGTGATAAGTGATGACTAACAATATTTTTTTAAATTCAGTTAGAACTTTTTGGATTTATACAACAGCTTCTTTTTGCTTGATTCTTGCCATTTGTGTTCTGTCTTTTCAATTTGGGCTTTTTCAGCAAGTTTTTGCCCAGGAGCCTAAAAGTAAGGAACCTGTTGCAATCGCCTCAACCACTCCGGTTCCCAAAGGCTTGTCAAAATGGGAAAAACCTGATTTAGCTATCATCCTTACTGCTCAACAACATGGATATTTGTTGCCTTGCGGTTGTTCCCGTCCCCAGGTCGGAGGCTTGGAAAGGAGATACAATTTTGTCCAGGCGTTAAAAACAAATGGGTGGAATATCACTGCGGTTGATCTTGGCGATCTCTCCCAAAAACAAGGGCCTGTTTCCCTTCCAAATGAGCAGGGGTTGATCAAATATCGCTATGCGATGAATGCACAAAAGAAAATTGGTTATTCAGCAGTGGGCTTTGGCGAATATGAGACAGCATTGCCTTTGTTCAATGCCCTAGCGGAGTATGCGCTTAATGAACCCAGCCCCAGGGTGGTTGCAGCAAACCTATTGGAGCGGGATAAGGAATTTCCCGACCAAGTTGCCGCCTGGCACAAGATGGAGATACAGGGTACCGACATAAAGGTTGGAGTCACTTCTGTTGTTAGCCCGAATGTTGCCGAAAAAATCAAAGATCCCAGGGTTAAATTTGGTCCTTCTAAAAGTGCGCTTGATTCAGTTTTGAAGGAAATGAATCAACAAAACATGCAACTTAGATTGTTGTTATATCAGGGCGTGCTAAATCGAAGTCCAAAAGGAGAGCCAGTGACTGAGGCTTTGAAAGCATCGCAAACTTTCCCTGAATTTCAAATATTAATGTGTCTGAGTGAGGAGGATGAACCCTCTGCAAATCCAGTGGTCGTGAATCACGAAAATAAAAACCAATCCTTGATCATACGAATGGGCACAAAAGGTAAATATGTTGGAATCCTTGGGGTTTATAAAACTGGTAATCCCACCCAACCCTTTAAATTTCGTTATACTATCGAACAAATGTCCGAGGATTACTTGACACCGGAATCCGCAAAAAAGAATCACCCGGTCATGGAACTAATGGAATCTTATGCCAAAGAATTGAAGAATGAAAATTATTTGTCGAGGTTTGGGCAGGCAAGGCATCCTGTTCAGGTGTCTGCTCCTAATTCAAATCCTACTTATGTCGGGTCAGAAAAATGCAAAAAATGCCATGAGTCGGCTTATGATGTTTGGAAAAAATCACCCCATAGCCATGCTTACCAGACTCTTGTTGATGCCAAGGAGCCTTCTTTGAGACAATATGATCCCGAATGTATCGTATGTCACACTGTGGGTTTTGGTTATCAATCAGGTTTCAGCACCTTTGAAAAGTCACCTCTGCTTATTAATGTTGGATGCGAGAGTTGCCACGGCCCATCAAGCGAGCATGTAAAAAAACCTAATGACGAATCATGGTATAAACTTATCAATCCATGGAAATCTTCAGCTATGGAAACCCCCGCAGACAAGGAAAGTCGATTAGGTAGAGTTGATCAGTTTTGTCAAAAGTGTCACGATATAGACAATGATGTCACTTGGACCAACAAAGGTTTTGAGCGAAAATGGCCAAAAGTTGCACATCCTAACCCAGCCGCTGAATAAGCTTTTGTTTTATTGTTTCAAATTGGCGGATAAGAATGAACCGATCGGCTATTATGCCGTTTTTATGGATGATTTGTGGGTGTCTGGCTTTTACCTTCATGGGTAATTTCACTTTCGCCTTGGGTCATGCCTCAGCAATTGGAATCAGCCTTGATTGGCAGATTATTGCTTTTTTCAGAGCATCCCTTGTTTTTTTGTTTTCTTTCTTGTTGGCAATCTTATTTAGAGTGAATCCCGTTGTTATAGGGTCTCGCAATTTATGGCTTCGCAGCATAGCAGGTAGTTTAAGTCTTGTTTGCTCTTTTTATGCCCTCACAAAACTACAACTTTCATTGGTTTTGACTGTGACAAACATGTTCCCCCTTTGGGTGGCTTTATTATCTTGGCCCATGCTTGACAAGAAGCCTTCGATATCTGACTGGGTTGCTGTTTTGATGGGAATATTGGGGGTTGCAGTGATTCAAAATCCCCATGTGAATGATAATTATCTCGCTATTTTATCCGCGATAATGGCTTCGTTCTTCACAGCTTTGGCAATGATAGGATTACACAAGGTCAAAGGGGTGCCAACACAAACGATTGTTGTGCATTTTTCCGGAGTGGCCACATTTTTGTGTTTTTTCATCCTGCCTTTTTCCCCAAATATCAACACGGTATTGGAGAATACGGATTTTAAAATAGTGATGCTTCTTGTGGGAATTGGTCTTTCCGCGACAATAGGCCAAAATTTTTTAACCTTGGCATTTGCTTATGGTGCCCCCACAAAAATTTCCGTGGTTGGTCTTAGCCAGGTGGTTTTTGCACTTATTGGTGATGTTCTATTCTGGAAAAAATCCCTTAGTGCTACTGAGACAGTTGGGATTTTAATGATTCTTCTGCCCACTTGCTGGGTGATGCTTAAATCTGACGAAGAAGCGAAATGAGATGTCGTTTTCCTCTAAGCACTAATCACGCTGGTAGTATCCACTTTTTTGTATGTTTTTGCTGATTTCAATATTGGATTGGATACCCCAACTGAATTCGTTTAAGAGTTTTGAAATGAGATTATTTTCCTGAATTACCAGGCAGTTCTAAACTTCCGATTAGTGATAAATCTTTTGTGCCAAGTTTTTCGGCTTGCTTGGGGGATAAGCTGAAAGTAACTACGACTTGCTCACCATTAGGGCTTGCAATGGCGTAATAGTTCTGCATCGTTGGAATATTATCAAGTTGTCCCAGTGCGGAAATCCTGTATACCCATCGCCCCTTTTCACCTGACGGGACTTCGCCTTCTTGTAAGTCTTTTTCAACCACCCAACCAGGTGTTCTTTCCGTGATATTTTTAAACTCTGCAACTGATAAGTGTTTTCCCGGTTCTGCTTTACTCCATACTGAAACTGTTGCCTGGGCTATGAAATCCCCTTTTTCGACCAATCTTAATACCACATGGTTTTCAGTTTTTGCAACCAACTGCCAATCTCTGCTCATTGATAAGTCAAACCTGCCTTGTTGGTCTTTGAACTCCACATAAGTCATCAGGTTGGGCACATCAAAATTCTGGGGTATGGAAACCAATGCTGCATCATTAAGGGTTTCGGGAGTTTCCAATGTTGTTCTTTTGATATTGATTTCCATCTCAGTTTTTGATGCTGGATTTACAGGGCCAGCCTCGCGGTTATCGTTTTGTTTCCAACTTAAAGAGTTGATTTTCCCGATTTTTTCAACCCAGGTTCCGGTGGCGGTTATCGTTGATGTCACGCTTGCCCCGGACTCAACACCCGATGCTGTTCCCTCGATTTTGAATGTTATGATTCCATTTTCGTTTGTAATCACTTTGCCGGTTAGGGTGTGCTCGGATAGACCTTCAAAATTACATATTGCTTGAACTACGGTATCCTTTAATTTCCAAGATTCCGCTGAAAGCCCTCCTTTAACTGGTATTAAGCTACTTATTGATAATGTGTCAAAATGTTCTCCAATAAGTTCCAATTCTTCCCGGGATAAAGGGCCTTTAGGGCTATAAACAAAAATTGAACTTTCAGGCCTTTGTGCGACTAAAAGACTTCTTTGTTTTCTTAATGTTCTTTCAGATTTAACCCCTTCAATATTGAACATTGCTTCGGCTTTGGAATAATTTCTCGCAACTTTATCGGGAGTTCCAGCGGAAGATAGATGAATGATTCTTTCTTCAAAATTGTGATTGGCAGTTGCGGTCATGGGAATGGATACAAATTTACCATCCCGTTGAACCTTCATTTCGCCCTTTAAATTCAACGATAATTCGATTTTAAGGCACTCATCTGTTTGGGGTTGTTCCCTAAAAACAACCTCATTTTGGTTGCTTAAGGACATTAATACCGCTGCTATTAATTTAATGTTAAACATTTCGCTCTCCACCAATGTTATAAACAATTAAGCGGTAGATACACCCGGTGGTGATTCCAGTCAACACTAGCTTTGAATTTTGTTAATATGGATAAATAAAAAAGCCAAGGTTATCACCTTGGCTTTTTTAAACTTAATTTAAAGGTTATTTATCTTCGGAGTCTTTAACAACAGGAGCACTGGAAGAAGATTGTTTGGACCTTGATTCTGTGACCAATTCAAGGAATGCTGTTTGGCCACCATCACCCAAGCGTCTTTCTTCACGCTTTAAAACACGGGTGTAGCCACCTTTACGATCTGCAAAAAGTGGGGCTATTTCTTTGAACAAGAGTTCAACCGCTTCTTTGTCGCGGAGGCGGGAAAGCGCAAGCCTTCTTGCATGAAGCGTATTCTTCTTTGCTAAAGTAATAAGCTTTTCAGCAAATATCCGAACTTCCTTGGCTTTTTCCAAACCTGTGATAATTCTACGATGAGTAAACAAAGCACGGGTTAAATTTCGGAACAAGGCGATCCTATGTTCCTGATTCCTGCCTAGTTGTCTTCCTCTTCTTAAATGACGCATGGCTCAATCTCTGCTTTATGTAGTTAATATTAAAGTTTTACTTGCGAAGCGCAGCGGACCTTAACCCAAGTTTAAGGTTTCGTTCTTCCAACTTAATCTTCACTTCCTTCAAGGTTGTTTCACCAAAATTGCGAACCTCAAGCAATTCTTCTTCAGTTCTCATCACTAAGTCACGCACGGTTGAAATACCTTCTGATTCAAGACAATTGGTTGCTCGAACAGATAATTCCAATTCTGCAAGACTCATGTTGAGCTTGCGCTCAAGCTCAAGGTCAACAGTTGAAGATGTCGCAGGTTCTTGAATGTGTTCCAAGCCAACTTCAGGGCCGGGTTCAGAATATTGGATGAATGGATTCAAATGCTTGCGGAGGATCTTGGCTGCTTCAACCAAAGCCATTTGAGGGGTTACTGTGCCATTGGTCCATATTTCCAAGATTAACTTGTCATAATTGGTTTTCTGGCCCACGCGGGTTTCTTCGATTTCATATTTGACGCGAACCACGGGAGTGAAACTTGAATCAATTGGAATCACGCCAATCTCACGATCACCGCTGACATTTTCTTCAGCCATGCGGTAACCACGGCCGTTTTCAACAGTCATTTCAACCTTGAAGGGCACATCATCAGTCAATGTTGCAATCACATGTTCGGGATTGATGATCTGAACAGCTTCGGTTGTGATGATGTTGGCGGCAGTAACAACACCTTTTTCGTGTTTTTCAATCCTTATGGTCTGGGGGAGATCACTCACATTTTTGACAACAAGACTTTTAATGTTAAGAACGATATCAATGACATCCTCAACAACACCGGGAATCGTTGTGATTTCGTGTTGAACACCTTCGATTTTAACCTGGGTGATCGCACTACCTTCCAAGCTGGAAAGAAGAATTCTTCGGATACTATTTCCAATGGATACACCGAAACCCCTTTCAAAAGGTTCTGCATAAAATTTGCCGTATGTATCGGAAAGAGTCGAACGGTCGCCATTTACCCTGCTTGGAAGTTCCAAGCCTCTCCAGCGAATTCGCATGATTAGATCACTCCTTATACTTCGTGAAGGCTATTTTTTTTAAAGCCTTAATAATAAATCAAATATTGTATTCCAATAATTAACGAGAGCAGAATTCGATGATTAACTGTTCACGAATTTCTTCAATATGAGGATCCATGTCTCCACGAGTAGGCATACGAGTCATCTTGCCTTCTGGAGGTTCCTGATTGGTTATTGTCAGGAAATTAGGAACATTAGGCGATGTTTGTTGGACTTGAAGCCTTACCAAATCAATGGACCGTTTCCGATTTTTCACAGAAACAACGTCGTTTGGCTTCATAATTAAACTTGGGATGTCTGTTGGTATACCATTTACAGTGACATGCCCATGGGCAACCAACTGTCTTGCTGCAGCCCTATTGGGAGCAAATCCCAACCTGAACACAACATTATCAAGTCTTCTTTCGAGCAAGGTAATCAAAACTTCACCAGTATTTTGCTTGGATCGACTTGCTAATTCAAAGTATCGTTTGAATTGCCTTTCAAGCAAACCATAAAACCTTTTGAGTTTTTGTTTCTCTCGAAGTCGAATCCCATACTCACTGGGTTTGTTGCGACGAAGATGCATGCCAGGCGGCTGATTGCGTCGTTCAAGGGCGCACTTGGGAGATTCACAGCGAAGGCCTTTTAGAAAAAGCTTTACGCCTTCCCTTCGACAAATTTTACAAACTGGATCGGTGATTCTTGCCATGGATGTTATTACTATCTCTAGCGGTTAAAGTTACAAAACTTCCTTACGGATACAAATTCCTATATTAAACACGACGACGCTTGGGTGGCCTGCAGCCATTGTGAGGCAGGGGTGTCACATCCTCAATCGCTTTGACATTCAAACCCGAGGCTTGAAGTGCGGTTATCGCTGACTCCCTACCTGAGCCTGGGCCCTTTACCCGGACTTCAATTTCCTTTAAACCAAACTTGAGAGCTCGGGAAGCTGCTTCTTCTGCAGCACGCTGGGCCGCGAACGGAGTGCTTTTTCTGCTCCCCTTGAACGCACAAGTCCCAGCAGATGCACAGCACAATGTGTCACCATTGGTATCAGTGATGGTTACAATTGTGTTGTTGAAGGTAGCAAGAATATGAGCTACGCCCCTACTGACATTACGACGCTGTTTTTTCTTCTTGGACACGAAAAAATATCTCCGGGAAAATAAATTACAATACTATCCTCTAAGCTCTTTTACGCCCTTCTTGCCAGCAACCGTCTTTCTAGGACCTTTTCTGGTTCGTGCGTTGGTTTTAGTTCTTTGCCCTCTAACAGGCAAGCTGCGGCGATGTCTGGATCCCCTGTAGGAACCTATATCCCTTAAACGAGCAATATTTTGCGCAATCTGCCTGCGCAGAGGTCCTTCAACCACATATTCTCGGTCAAGAATATTAGCCAAGCGGCTAATATCATCCTCGTTGAGGTCTTTGGCTCGCCTGAGTGGATCTACACGAGCTTCCTCACATAGCTTTAGTGCAAGAGCAGGGCCAATTCCATAAATATAGCGCAATGCGATATGGGTAGGCTTTTCATTCGGAATATCAACACCTAAAATACGCGGCATTCTCTGGCTCCCTTGATCAACCCTGCCTTTGTTTGTGGCGAGGATCGCTGCAAATTACATAAACTTTTCCCTGACGACGCACTAATTTGCATTTTTCGCAAATTCTTTTTACACTAGTTCTTACTTTCATTTCTCACTCCCGTCTTTTGACGGATTAAGGTAAACTATTTTTTTACCATGGTTAAGGGGCTTCGGCAAGTAGTTACAAGAAAAAACAAGTCCAAAACATCGTATTTCTTCATATTTCTTCAATAAATCTAAGCTTTTCTTTAAATCTAAATTTTTATAATCAATTCTTCCTCTGCTGTAAGCACATAGACGCCTTCCTTGGTAAGGGCCAATGTGTGTTCAACATGCACGCTTGGGAGGCCGTCACGGGTTACAACCGTCCAATGATCCCTTAAAACCTCGGTTTCAGCTCTTCCCATGTTAATCATTGGTTCCACCGCAAGAACCAAGCCCTCTTCCAATTTAAAATCCTGTTTCTTTACCTCCCTGTTTACATAATTGGGAACTTGGGGGAATTCATGCATTAATTTTCCAATACCGTGGCCCACATATTGAGTAACGACGCTAAAACCGGCATCTTCAGCAGTTTTTTGCATTTTAAATGCAACTTCGCTCCACCATTTGCAACGGGATAATTCTTTTATTGCTATCTGGAGTACTTGTTCGCCAACATCAATAAGCCTTTTTTTTTCGTCACTAATCAATCCAACGGGGACAGAAATTGCAGCATCCGCGCACCAACCATTAAGTTTGCAGGCGGTATCAATTTTTAGAATATCGCCCTCCCTCAAAACTTTTCCACCAGGAATCCCATGAACCACTTGCTCATTCACTGAAATGCAAGTCACTGCTGGAAAAGGGACTTTTCCCGGGTAACCCTTGAATAGAGGTAAAGCATTGTTTTGTTTGTAAAAGTCTTCAACTGTTTTATCGATATCAATCGTGGTAATGCCTGGCTTTACCATACCCCTGCAAATTTTCAGGGCGGATGACACCAATTTTCCCGCTTCGCGCATCATGCTGATTTCGCGGGGACTTTTTAAATCAGGACGGTTTGCAAAAAAATTCCTCAACATTGATCCTCAAACACTTAAAGCCGTCACCAATGCTTGGTAGATTTGCTCTATGTCGCCGGTCCCATGAATCTTTTTTAATAAACCATTGTCGTTGTAATAAGGTATCAATGGAACAGTATCCTTGTGATACACAGTTAATCTTGATTTGACTGTTTCCACATGATCATCTTCCCTTTGGACAAGTGCTGTTTTGCAATCGTCGCATATACCCTGAACTTTACTTGGATTGCTCAGCGAGTGGTATGTGGCTTTGCATCCTAATTTAGGACAACTCCACCTGCCAGTGACTCTTTTGATGATTTCAGTGTCGCAAACATCAAGCAATACAACTGACGAAAGAGGAAGGTGGCAACCTGATAGGACTGCATCCAGGCTTTTTGCCTGCATCAAAGTTCTTGGGTAGCCATCAAGAACGAAATTTTTTGGACGATCTTCCCTTTGAAATCGTTCACTTACCAAGTCGTTGACAAGTTCATCGGGAACCAAGTTTCCTGTTTCGACAAAAGGTTTCGCCCGGCGTCCAACGGAGGTTTCATTTCGAATAGCTTCCCGGAGAAGGTCACCAGTACCGATATGCTCAAGCTTCATTCGTTTGCAAAGGAGTTTTGCTTGGGTTCCTTTGCCACATCCGGGAGGCCCAATTAATATTATTCGCATAAAACAACCGTTTCAGGGCATGGTATTTGGAATTTAAAACAAGCACCTAAATCCTGTCAATAAAACCAAATTAAAAGGAGGGATTAAAGCCAACTTATGGTAGGTCTGGCTTCCATGGCCATTTTAGTCTTCAGTAAGTCCCGGGTAGTTTCGCATCACCAGATGACTGTTGATTTTTTGCACTAAATCAAGAGCCACGCTTACAACGATAAGCAAGCCAGTTCCACCATAAAAACTGGCAACCTCCTGCCTCACATCCATTGTACTGGTGATGAGGGTTGGAATAACCGCAATTATCGCAAGAAAAGCGGCGCCCACATAAGTTATTCTCATCATAACTTTTTCAAGATATTCAGAGGTTCTTTTTCCTGGCCTGTAGCCTGGGATAAAACTTCCAAAGTCCTTGAGGTTGTTGGCGACATCTTTTGGATTAAATATTATCGCAGTCCAAAAATAACAAAAAACGTAAATCATTACAACAAACAGAACAGTGTAGGCCCAACCCTGTCGCTCGAATACATCTTTGAGTGAAGAGGCCCAGTTCCAGTCTGTCGCGCTGGATATGAAATTGAATATGAAATAGGGCAGGATCAAAAGGCTGCTTGCGAAAATTACGGGCATAACACCGGCTTGATTGACCTTGAGTGGTAAAAACTGTCTGGTGCCGCCAAAAACTTTCCTGCCACGAACATGCTTGGCGGATTGAGTGGGAATACGGCGTTGAGCTTTGGTGATCGCTATGACAGCAACCACCACCACAACGAACAGCAAAAGTAAAACTACAAGTTTTTCAAAGCTGATATCCTGACTTGAACCACCACCCAAAGTGAATATTGATTCTTTCAGTTTCCCGTTTTCAAAAAGCAATGAAGCCGTTGCTGCGGGGATTCTGGCAACAATGCCTGCCATGATGATCAAACTTATGCCATTCCCAATCCCATATTCATCAATTTGCTCGCCCATCCACATCAGGAACATTGTTCCAGTTGTCATAATTAAGACCATGGTTATCCAATAATACCCAACATTATAATCGACAGGTTGTGTTAATGCGAAACCTTGACCACCTCTGGCGGATGGTTGCATTATGAATTGGACATACATGAAAGCTTGGAAAAAACAAATCACTACAGTCGCCCATCGAGTGTAGTTGTTGATTTTTTTGCGACCGGATTCTCCCTCTTTCTGAAGTTTTTCCAATGGAGGGTAAACCGCGCCAAGTAATTGAAAAATAATGGAAGCGGAAATGTAAGGCATAATGCCCAAACCAAAAAGAGTGGCATTGCTTAAATCGCCACCGCTAAAAAGCGAAACATAACCAAGAATGTCACCCAAGGGGCCACCTTGGCCAACATTTCGATTCATCAATGTTTGGTCTACAAATGGGAGTGGGATAGAGTACCCCACTCTGTAAACGGCAAGAAACAACAAGGTTATAAGGATTTTATTCCGAAGTTCCGGAATAGCTAAAATTGCACTCAACTTGCCCATGCTTGGCTCCTGCAGTTGGGTATACCGCAGATTGCCAATTTAGAACAATCCGGATTACCCTAAGTCTACTCCCAGAATGGTAATCTTAAACCGAACCCAAAGAAACAAAAGATTTTGAAAAAGCCAAATCCCGTAATTAGGATTTGACTTCCATCTTATTTCTGGTGGGTTTGGCAGGTGCTGGAATTATTTCAACAACTCCACCCTTCGCAATGATCTTTTCCGTTGCGGATTTTGACACATGGTGCGCTCGTACGGTGAGCTTTTTGGAAAGATCCCCTTTGGCCAGGATGCGGATGCCATCGGATGGGCCGTTGGCCAGACCTTTTTTCTTCACTGATTCAGGATCTACTGTTTCACCATTATTGAAATGAGCGTCAATGGAACCGAGATTCACAATATGAAATTTCTTGTCCCACATGCCATGACTAAAACCACGCTTGGGAATGCGGCGGAATAATTGCATCTGTCCGCCTTCAAACACCGCGATTGGTTTGTCCGCACCAGCGCTTGCCCATTGACCTTTGTGGCCACGGGATGATGTTTTTCCATGACCGCTACCGATACCGCGGCCTACGCGTTTTTTGGTTTTAAGTTTACTTACGCCTTTGTGTACTTGTGTAAGATCCATTAGAGTGTGACTCCACGAAGCATTGCGACTTCTGAACGAGATCGTAGTTGTTGCAAGCCATCGATTGTTGCTTTGACTAGATTGATTGGGTTAGTACTGCCATGCACTTTTGTAAGAATGTTTTTTACACCACATACCTCAAGCACATCACGAACACCAGCGCCAGCTTTGACACCAGTGCCTGGACCAGCGGGTACCATGATCACTCGACTGGCACCGAAACGGCCTATTACCCTATGCGGGATTGTGTCGCCACGAAGAGACACACGCCTTGATCGTTTTATCGCACCTTGGGCATCTTTGGTCGCCTTTTCTACGGCAGGGGGGACTTCCTTGGCCTTGCCATATCCAACCGCGACCTTTCCGCGGGTGTCTCCAACAACAACTAATGCGTTGAAGCTGAAGCGACGGCCACCTTTGACGACAGTCGCAGACCTCCGAATCTTAATCACGCGATCTTGAAGTTCTTCTTGTTTTGGTTCCCGATCTTTTGCCATGATCTCTGAATACCTATTAAGGGAAAACTAACTGGATAAAATTAAAACTGCAAACCACCTTCACGCGCGGCATCAGCTAGGGCCTTGATTCTACCATGATAACGGTAGTAACCCCGGTCAAACGCCACTTTCGAAATTCCTTTGGACTTCGCAGCTTCGGCTAGTTGTTTACCAACAGCCTTTGCAGCAAGTACATTACCCCCGTAAGCCATGGATTTTTTAATCTCAGGGCTGTTGCTGCTCGCAGAGGCAAGCGTGCGACCATTAGTGTCGTCAATAAGTTGTGCGTAAATATGTTTCGAACTTCGAAACACAGTTAACCTTGGTCTGGATACAGAGCCAACCACTGTTCTACGAACATGATTTTGTCTGCGTATTCTTCGGATTTCTTTTAATTTTTGTTCGCTCATTTTTATCTTCCAACCTTATGCACCGCTACCGAAGGCTTTGCCTTCCTTGCGACGTACTATTTCGTAATCGTAACGGATACCTTTGCCTTTATAAGGCTCAGGGGGACGCACTGCCCGGACATCCGCGGCAAACTGGCCCACCATTTGTTTGTCAGCGCCCTTGACCAAAACCACAGTTGGTTCAGGAACCTCAACAGTCACACCCTCAGGAGGTTGAACTTTGATTTTGTTGGCAAAACCGACAGTGAGCTCAACGGCTTTCTTGTCCATTTTCGCCTGATAACCAATGCCTTCGATCCTAAGTCTTTTTTCAAAGCCTTTAAGAACACCCTCAACCATGTTTGCAATCAAGGTTCGAGTAAGTCCGTGAACAGATTTACTTATACGCTCATCATTTATTCGTTCAACATTAATGGACTTCTCAGCATCATTGAAACTCACCTTGATATTCTGATGAGGAGTCAAATTCAGCTTTCCCTTTGGTCCCTCCAAAAAAACTTTTCCACCATCAATCTTAACTTTGATGGTTGGAGGAACTATGATTGCTTTTTTTCCAATTTTTGACATGGGAGAATACCTTAGTTTACCATACCTTACAAATCATTTCGCCGCCCAGTTTTTTAACACGAGCAACACGATCACTCATCACACCTTGGCTAGTCGACAAAACGCTTATGCCTAATCCATCAAGAACAGGTCTCAACTGGTTGCTCCTGCAATAATACCTTCTACCAGGCTTACTGCTTCGCTCTATGTGCCTGATTACTTTTTCGCCTTCAGGGCCGTACTTCAAAAAAATTCGAAGGATAAGATGAGGCTTACTGAGATCGGTTTCAGGGTGCAGTACCTTGGCACCGTGGGCATCTTTCTGCAGAGTGCCGACTTGATAATCAACAATGAAACCCTCATCTTTAAGAACCTTGGCAACATTAATCTTAAAGTTGGTTGAATCCATGTCCACAAGAGGTCGCTCAATGCGATTTGCATTACGAATACGAGTGAGCATGTCTGAAATCGGATCTGTCATCATTTTAAAAGTACCTTACCAGCTAGCCTTGGTTACACCAGGAATCAGTCCATCACTTGCAAGATTTCTAAAGCAAATTCTGCAAATACCAAATTTTCTGAAAACAGCCTTTGGGCGCCCACAAATCTTACAACGCAGCCTTACCCGAATTTTTTCCCTTGGGGCCATTGGGTTGTTCTTGGGGTCTTTTTTATTTTTGTCAAGTTTCGTCATATCTCTACGAAACCTGGCTAATTTTGCATCCGTTGCCATGTTTGACTATTTCCCGTTATTATTCTTTGAATGGCATGCCAAAGGCACGAAGGAGGTCACGCGCCTCTTCATCACTTTTGGTCGTAGTTACAAAGGTAATGTCCATACCTTGGACAAAATTTAATTTATCAGGGTCCAGTTCGGGAAATACGCCTTGTTCAGCGATACCCATGCTGTAATTACCCTGCCCATCAAAACTCTTTGGGTTCAAACCTCGAAAATCACGAATACGAGGAAGAGCCATACTGACTAAACGGTCTAAAAACTCATACATTCTTTTACCACGCAGAGTTACCCTGCAGCCGATTGCATTACCCTCTCGAAGTCGAAAACCGCTCACAGCAAGCTTGGCTTTGGTTATCTGAGGACGCTGACCTGCGATATGCGCCAACTGATCCGCAGATTGCTCCATTCTGGATTTATCTTGCAATGCTTTTCCAACGCCCATGTTAATGACGATCTTGGAAAGTCTAGGTAGGCTGAATATGTTAGTTCTTCCAAGTTTCTTGGAAATAAGGGGAACTATCTCTTTATTGTATCGCTCTAATAACCTTGCCATATTTCACTCGCCGGGCTTTAGCCCAAAAACAAAAAATAAATGATCAGTCAAAAATATAAATCTATTTGGCTTTGGAAATAGTGCCTAAATCAGATTTACACTTCTTGCATTCACGGAACTTTCTGCCATCAGTGATCTTCTTTCCGTATCGAACACCTTTTTTGCAATTAGGACAAAAAAGCAAAACATTCGAGACATCAATCGGAGCTTCAACTGAAAGCCGACCACCCTGAGGATTCAGTTTATTCGGTTTTACATGCTTGTAAACACGATTAACTCCCTCAACAACAATACGATTCTTGGAAGTCAAAACCCTTAGGACCTTTTGAGCGCGACCTTTGGCTGCATCGTCCCCGGATATTACTTCTACAAGGTCATCTTTTTTAACATGCATGATAAAAAACCCTTATTCCGCAATTCGAATTTTAACCAACTTATACAACTTCAGAAGCCAGACTCACAATTTTGGCAAACCCGGTATCCCTAAGTTCACGGGCTACGGCGCCGAATATACGAGTGCCACGCGGATTCATTTCCGCGTCAACAAGAACCAAGGCATTCCTATCAAAACGAACATAGCTACCATCAGCCCTTCGGGTGGTCTTTTTCACCCTGACTATCACAGCCTTCACAACTTCCCCAGGCTTTACATCACCACCTGGTATTGCTTTTTTGACGCTTGCGACAATCAAGTCACCAAGTCCAGCGGACCGTCTTTTGGTGCCGCCTAGCACCTTGATACACATGCATTCTTTTGCACCTGTGTTATCTGCAACGTCCAAGTATGTGTACATCTGAATCATATCATGCCCAACATTTTCTAAAGTAAATAATCGAAAATCAATAATCCCGAAATTAAACGGGTTGCGTGATATCCTTCACACTGGGAATGTTCAACGACTTCTTGACGACACTGGACAAACGCCAGAATTTTGTTTTGGAAATCGGCCTTGATTCGACAATTTCAACAGTATCACCCAATCGTGATTCGTTGTTTTCATCGTGAACATGGCAAGTAGTACTTCTACGAACATATTTTCCATATCTGGGGTGTTTTACCAACCGTGGAATCAAGACTGTGCGAGTCTTGCTGCATTTATCGCTTGTCACAACACCAACCAGGACCCGCCTTCGTCCGCGTGTGTTTTTAGCCTCCACCATTTGCTACTTACTCCCTGAACTTGTTGCGCGCTCTTTTAATAGCACACGTTGTCGTTGAAAAGTTTTGATCCTTGCTATTTCTTTCTTGGCCTTGCGAATTTCACTGGGTGTTTCTAAACGGTCCGTGGCGGACTGAAATCTCAAATGAAAAAGATTTTTCACAAGATCCTTCAACGAAAGCTCAAGCTGTTCGTCGCCCATACCTTTATAATCTACAGATTTCATTAAAACTCACCTCAACTAAAAAACCACCTGAGCAAATTATCCGATGCTTGGCCTTCTAGAAACCAACCTGCAACGGAATGGCATTTTGTAGGCAACCTTGCTTAACGCATCCTTGGCGATAGCCTCTGGAAGACCACCAATTTCATATAAAATCATTCCAGACTTAACCACAGCAGCCCAATACTCAGGTTCACCCTTGCCTTTACCCATACGAGTTTCTGCAGGGATGGAAGTAATGGATTTATTAGGGAAAACCCTTATAAACAATTTACCTTCACCATGAATAGCATGGGATGCGGTTATACGACCCGCCTCAATTGCCTGGGCGGATAACCACCCTGCATCAAGGGATTGCAAACCGAAATCGCCATAGCTGACGGTATTACCCCTGTGGGCATTACCTTTTATTTTGCCGCGTTGGCTTTTTCGAAACTTTACCCGCTTTGGCATCAGAGCCATCGATAGTCTCCTCAGTCAGGAAATCACCGTTATTAATCCAAACTTTAACACCTATGTTGCCTTGGCCGGTTTTTGCTTCAGTGAAGCCAAACTCAACCTTGGCACGCAAAGTGGAAAGGGGCACGCTACCAGCCATTGCACCTTCCGTCCTTGCCATTTCTGCACCACCAAGCCTGCCAGAAAGAAGTACTTTAATACCTTTGGCACCAGCTTCTAATGTTGTTTCAAGGGCGCGTTTTGTGACTCTCCTGAAGCTCGCTCGCTTGGCCAACTGTTCTGCAATTTCTTGGGCTACAAGTTGAGGATCTACTTCAGGCTTTGCAATTTCAACAGTCTTAACTTCAATATGTCTGTGACATAAAGTCTCTAGATCTTTAGTCAGCTTTTCAACTTCCTGGCCTTTCTTACCAATAATGACACCAACTTTTGCGGTAAGAATTACAACAACTACCTTTTCCCTGGTTCTTTCGATACGAATCTTGGAAATACCTGAGGCGGGATATCGGCCATGAATGAATTTTCGGATTTTTTGGTCTTCGAATAAAAGCTCAGCAAAATCTTTTTTACCAGCAAACCAATTGCTTTCCCAAGGAAGCATAATGCCTGTTCTAAAACCAGTTGGTCGTACTTTCTGTCCCATTTTAACAAATCCTTAAGCCAATATTCCTAATTCAAGATATCAGATAAAATTATTTAGCAGGTTCTTCCTGTCCATCAGAAAGAGTTACATGAATGTGTGAAATTCTTCGTTTGATTGGATAGGCGGTGCCACGGGCGCGAGGCATGATTCTTTTCATGATCGGGCCACCATCAACTCGAGACTCACTGACTATAAGTTCTTCAATATCTCTTGCGCCACGAAACTCAGCATTACCCAAGGCACTCTTTACAACTTGCTCAAGTAGTCGGGCACTACGATTGTGGACAAAACGAAGCAACTCAAGTGCTTCTTCCGCTGTCCGACCACGGATCAGGGTTGCAAAAGGCCTGATTTTTCGGGGCGACATATCAGCATATCTATGTTTTGCGTTGTACTGCATTAACCACCTCAATATCTAACATTAACACCAGCAATTAATTCCGGGGACAGGATTTGAACCTATGACCTCCAGGTTATGAGCCTGGCGAGCTACCTCTGCTCCACCCCGGGGTATGTTTTAAACTAGGCTTTCGCCTTCCCGCCACTATGCCCTTTAAATGTTCTTGTCGGGGCGAATTCTCCTAATTTATGTCCAACCATATCTTCAGTCACATAAACCTTGAGAAAAAACTTACCGTTATGAACAAGAAAAGTAGCGCCAACAAATTCAGGAATAATAGTACAATCTCGAGACCAAGTTTTAATCGGCTCACGATTATTTGTTTTGATCGACTTTTCTACCTTCGCAAAAAGCTTCTCATCGACGTGAGGGCCTTTTTTTAACGATCGACTCATGCTCGAACTAGCTCCAAAAAAACCGTATCTACTTAATGTAGAGTAACTTTCGATTATGACCAGTTAATATTATGTGCCAGCATACCGAGGACCAGGTCTTCTTCTTCTTACTATTGATGAATTAGATGGTTTTCGCTTTTGCCTGGTTTTTCCACCCTTGGCAAGCACACCAGTAGGTCCGCAAGGATTTCGACCGCCACCAGTTCTACCTTCACCACCACCCATTGGATGATCAACAGGATTCATGGAAGTGCCACGATTATGAGGCTTTCTTCCCATCCATCTGGTGCGACCCGCTTTACCAAGGCTTACATTCATGTGCTCAGTATTACCAATCATGCCAATCGTGGCCCTGCAATCTGAGCTAACCCTTCTCACCTCACCAGATGGCAAAGTAATCTGAGCCCATTTTCCTTCGCGAGCGGTAAGGGTGGCCTTAGTGCCGGCACTACGACAAACCTGCCCACCATGGCCTGGTTGAAGTTCAATATTGTGAACAGTCAAGCCAAGGGGAATTTTCTTAAGTGGCATGCAGTTTCCAACTTTTGGCTCAACATCTTCGCCACTCATCAGTTTTTCACCAGCAGTCAAGCCTTCAGGTGCCAAAATGTAGGTTTTTTCACCATCCTGATATTCAAGCAAGGCAATGCGTGAGCTTCGATTTGGATCATATTCTACTGAAATGACAGTGGCTACAACGCCATCATGATTACGTTTGAAGTCAATAAGGCGGTATTTTTGTTTATGACCACCCCCACGAAACCTCGTGCAAATAACCCCTTGATTGTTTCTTCCACCTGTCTTCTTTTTTGGAACAAGAAGACTTTTTTCGGGTTTACGCTTTCGATCGGTTATTTCTGCAAAGTCGCTGACGCTTCCTTGCCTTCGTCCCGGGGTGACCGGTTTGTATTGTCTGATTGCCATCTCTCACCTCAAGTATCAACAAATTTCAAAAAATAATTTAGAATAATTCGATTTTTGGACTGTCTTCCTTAAGAGTGACAATCGCTTTTTTCCAGTTGGAAAGCTTTCCAATACGATTCTTGAATCGCTTGTTTTTGCCCAACCGATTAGCAGTTCTGACCCTCGCAACCTTAACATTGAACAATTCTTCAACTGCCGCCTTAATCTCAACCTTGGTTGCCCATGGGTTGACCTCAAAGGGATATGCAGCTTTATGGGTAGATTGATGCGTACCCTTTTCGGTAATAAGGGGGCGAATCACTACTTGGTGAGCATCGAGCTTTGGCCCACCTGCTTTTGTTCTGTTACTATGCATTGATGTATTCATCGGTATTTATCCGTATAACTCAAAATCGATACTAGTTTGTTTTTTTCTTTTTAAGTTCTTCAAGGGCTTCCTTGGTAAGAACCAACCGCTTTTGTTTTAAAACAGTGTAAGCATTCAACTCGGAAGCAGGAAGAACCTTCACACCTGCAAGATTTCTCGCAGATAAATAAAGAGTTTTGTTGATTCCAGAGATGCTGAGAAGGCAGGTGGTATCTTCAAGTTTTAGAGCTTTTAAAATTGCCACCACACTTTTGGTTTTTACTTCCGCCAAATTCAGATCATCAATTATCAAGGCTTCATTGTCTTGAAATTTGCTAAGAAGCGCCATTCGTGTTGCTGCTCGAACAGCTTTTTTAGGAAGGTGATATTCATAATCTCTTGGCTTGGGACCTTTGGCCGTACCACCACCACGGCGCTTATTGGTTCGCTTGTTACCAACCCTGGCATTACCTGTGCCTTTTTGTCGAAACAACTTTTTGGTGCTACCAGCAACTTCACCCCTGCGAAGTGTGCTGTGAGTGCCTGCCCTTTGGTTTGCCAAGTGCATAAGCACAACATCATGGAGAAGTTGTTTTTTTACTTCGCCACCAAAATCAGCAGGGTTGATGCTTTCGCTACCAACTTGCTCGCCTTGTTTGTTAAAGACACTTACGGTTAGCATTTCCATCCCGCCTGTAAAATCGACTTGATTAATCACTAATTTTTAGACTAATCACTGTTAAAAACATAATACTGTTTTAAGCGCCAAAGGACCGCCAAAAACCTAAATTTAACCAATAATCAAAAATAACCGTTCGGTTATTCATTCCATTTGGCGCAAATAACGCAAACGTAATGAATTAAACCAAATTATTTGGCCGCACCTGCCATTACACGGATTTTGATGTCCACACCGGGGGGTAAGCTCAAGCCTTTGTTAAGAGCCTCGATCGTTTTGCCCTGGGGTTGAAGGATTTCAATCAAGCGTTTGTGTGTTCTTATTTCAAATTGCTCTCTTGATTTCCGATCAATGTGCGGACTTCGCAGCACTGTGTATCGTTCCACGCGTGTTGGCAGTGGAATAGGGCCATTCACGATAGCACCGGATTGTTCTGCAATTAGAACGATTTCTTGGGCAGTTCTGTCCAAAACCTCGTGGTCATATGCTTCCATCCGAATTCTGATTTTTTCGTTACTGCTAGCCACCGTTCCGCTCCTCACGATTACTTCATTATTCCCTGTTATAAAGGGAAACAGTAAGGATATGCACTTAGGAACCTACTGTCAAGATTCGCAAAAATATAAGCGCAAAGCATCCAAACACATAAAATAAGAAATAATCCGTCCTTTTCAACAACAATCGAAAGAAAAACAACAATTTCCTTAAATCCAAGGGCTATTTCTTGATTAAAAAGCAAACGGATTAAGCATATTTTTTAAGACCTCGCTCGGGGCGGGGGCATAGGAGTAAGGCTCCATCGTGGAGGAAGCTCTCCCTTGACTTAAACTTCGCAATTTATCCGCATAATCAAATAGTTTCGCCATCGGAACTATTGCCTCCACAATTCTCATTTTCCCCCTGACATGCAATTCCCTAATTTCCGCCCTTCGGGCATTTAAATCCGCAGTAATGGCTCCCAGATATTCCTCTGGAAGCGTAACTTCAAGTTTCATAACTGGTTCCAATAAAATCATGTTGTCCTTTAATGCTTTTTGAACCGCATCGGCGCCTGCAGACTGAAATGCAACTTCGCTTGAAAGCTGTTCATCCATTTTTGCATCCGTGATAAGTGCCTTAACATTCATCACAGGGTATCCAAGTTCTCCTGATTGAAGGGCTAATTTAATACCCTGTTCCGCGGCATTAAGGAGCAGGGGCGGAAGTTCATCGGGTTTTAGTTTGTGCGAGACCTTGATGGAATCTTCGTTTTTATCCGCAAGTTCAGCAATTGGAGAAAACTCAACCATTAGCTTGGCAAATAGTCCAGTTGAACCCGACTGTTTGATGCACTCGCCCTCGACCTTCAATCCTTTTTTGAGGGTTTCACGATAGCTTACCCTGGGTTTTCCAGCCCGGACCTTAAGCCGGAAGTCACGCTCCATTCTGTGCTGCTTGATTTCCAGATGAAGCATCCCCATCCCGCTCATCAAGGTCTGGCCGGTTTCAGGATCGATTTTGACTGAAAAGGTGGGGTCTTCTTTTCTTAGTATATTTAAGGTGTCAATCAGCTTTTGTTTGTCTGCCGACGATTCAGGCTCGATGGATCGGCTTACAACCGCTTCTGCGAACTTGATCTTTTCCAGCAAAATAGGGTTTTGAGGATCGCAAATAGTGTCACCTGTGATGGCGTCTTTCATTCCCACCACTCCGACAATGTCACCCGCAAATGCCTCATTTAATTCCGTCCTGCTTGCTGGGTCCGCCGCGGTGTGATATATTTTTCCCACAAATTCCTTGGAGTCTCTTCCTGTGTTAAGGACCCTGCTGCTTGTTTTTAGTGAGCCTGAATAAATTCTCACAAAAAACAATTCCCCATGCGCATCAGATGTGATTTTGTAGACGAGTCCGCAAAACGGCTCTTTTGAGTCGGGATTTCGTTTTTCTTCCTTGTCTTTCTTTTTCGGGTTGATCCCTGTCACGGGGGGTCTGTCCAAAGGGCTTGGAAGATACCAGCTTACCGCATCAAGCAAAGGTTGAATACCAATGTGTTCACGGCCGCTGCCACAAAGTACAGGCTGAATTATTCTTTTAATGGTTCCCTCGCGCAAAACCTCCCGGATTAGTGTCGATGGGATTTCCATGCCTTCGAGATAATAGGTGGCGATTCTATCCTTGGAATCTATCGCACTGATTTGATTAATGAGGTTTTCCCGCCATTTATCGGCGTGATCTTTGTACTTTTCAGGTATGTCGAAAACTTTAATGGTTTTCCCCTGATTTGCCGGATCAAATTCGAGTGCCTTCATTTCAATGAGGTCGATTATCCCATGAAATGGGTTGTCACTGTCTTTTATGGAACCACTCCCCATTGGTATGATTATGGGAACCGGTTTTGCTTCAAGCCTGGTGGTGATTTCCGCTATTGTGTTTTCAAAATTAGCGCCAACAACATCCATTTTGTTGACGAAAACCAATCGGGGAACCTCATATTTGTCCGCCTGTCTCCATACTGTTTCGGATTGAGCTTCCACTCCTTTTTGCGCATCAAACACGACTACACACCCATCAAGCACACGAAGGCTTCTTTCAACCTCAGCGGTGAAGTCAACATGTCCTGGGGTGTCTATGAGGTTTATTTTCGCGTTGCGCCATTGAAATGGAATGCAGGCGCTATAAATCGTGATGCCTCTCTCTTGCTCCTCCTCGTCATAATCTGTGGTGGTATTGCCTGAATCAACGGCTCCCAATCTGTGAACCACCCCCGCGTAATAAAGAACATGCTCGGTGGTGGTGGTTTTTCCGGCATCGATGTGCGCGATGATCCCAATGTTTCTAAAATTTGAGAGGTCGATTTTTTCATTAGCCATTGGAGGACTCAAAAATAATTGTAACTTGGGTTATCAAATAAAAAAGGCCCGCTGGAAGCAAATCCAGAAGGCCCGGTTTTTTAGTGGTACAGGAAGACTTACCAGGCGAAATGAGCAAACGCCTTGTTTGCATCAGCCATCTTGATGGTGTTTTCTCGTTTAGCCATAGCTTCACCCTCGCGACGAAAGCCTGCAATCAACTCATCAGCTAAACGAAGATACATTGGACGCCCAACTTTGTCGCGTGCGGCACCAACAATCCACCTGATTGATAGACTTTGCTGTCTGGATCGATTTACTTGCATTGGCACCTGATAAGTAGCCCCACCAACCCTTTTGCTACGAACTTCAACAGTTGGTTTCACATGCTCGACAGCCTGTGTGAAAACTTCGAGAGGGTCCATATCTGGAATGCGTTTTTTTATTTGAGCCATCGCATCATAGAAAATTCGACTTGCGGTCTGCTTTTTTCCAGAAGTCATGATGCAATTGATGAATTTACTGACCAATTTTGAGCCATAAACTGGATCAGGTTTAAGTGTGTCAGCACTTGCAGTCCTTTTACCCATGATTTCGTATTACCTTTGTTCTTGAAACAATAATTACAATTACTTGGATTCACGTTTCGTTCCATACTTGGAACGAGCTTGCTTACGATCAGATACACCCTGGGAATCTAGCACACCACGAACAATGTGATATCGAACACCAGGTAAATCGCGAACACGGCCACCACGAACAAGAACAATTGAGTGCTCTTGGAGGTTGTGTCCTTCACCAGGGATATATGCGGTGATTTCAATTTGGTTGGAAAGGCGTACACGAGCAACCTTACGAAGCGCGGAGTTAGGCTTCTTGGGAGTCATGGTTTTGACTTGTAAACAAACACCCTTTTTATGAGGGCAACCCTGCATGGCAGGATGCTTTGGTTTACTATATTGTTGAACTCTGGGTTTTCGAACTAATTGATTAATCGTTGGCATAGTGTCAAACCAAATCAAGGGTTTTGTTACAGGATAGCGAGTCCATATGGACAAGATCACCTTAAACATTTAAATTAGAAACTAATCCACACAAGGTCAAGTAAGTCATCAAACCAGGTATCATAACGGATTAACCGTACAATACCTAAGTCTATTGATATTAATTAGTTAAGGCTGTTTCAATGTCTCCTGATTTACCACCCATGTTTTCTGAGCTTTCATCGACATAGGGAGAATTAACCTTAACTTCCGAATTTTGGTGATCACTGAATCCGGTCCCAGCAGGAACAAGATGACCAAGAATCACATTTTCTTTGAGACCAACCAGGTAATCAACCTTGCCTGCAAGTGCCGCTTCCGTCAGAACCTTTGTGGTTTCCTGGAAAGATGCCGCAGAAATAAAGCTATCCGATTGTACAGAAGCCTTGGTGATACCTAGGAGTTGGGTGCTACAGGTTGCTGGTTCAGGCTTGGTAAAGGTTGGTAAAACTTTATCTTCAGCTTCAAGCAATGCTCTTTCTTCTTCGAAGATTTCCTTTGAAATAATCCTGCCTTCTTCGAATTTGGAGTCACCAACTTTCTTGATTTTAACGCATTCCCGGAGCCTTTGATTGACGTGCTGGAATGCAAAGCGATCGATGACTGACCCGGGCAGTAGACCAGTATCTCCCATCTTCTCAACTTTTACTTTGCGAAGCATTTGAGAAACGATGATTTCAATATGCTTGTCATCGATGTCAACTCGCTGTGTTCTGTAAACAGCTTGAATCTCGCGGACCAAATAAGCCTGGGCTGCTTCGGTACCACTGATTCGAAGAATATCATGGGGCGCCAATGGTCCCTGGACCAAGGCATCGCCTTCCCTTACCCTGTCACCCGCATGAACTCTAAGATGTTTGCCTGGGGGAACAAGATGCTCGATCTTATCACCTGTTGGTTTGCCATGGTCATCAATTGGATTGACATAGATGGTTCGTTTACCCCTGCGCTTATCGCCGATCTCGATGATACCTGCGACTTCAGCCATAACTGCGGGATCGCGCGGCCTTCTTGCTTCAAAAATTTCAGTGACGCGGGGAAGACCACCTGTAATATCCTGCGTGCCTGAGACTTCACGAGGTGTTTTGGCAAGCAAGGCGCCTGCTGAAACAACTTGTCCTTCGCGAACCTCAAGAATTGCTTTTTCAGGCATGTAATAAAACATGAGCTTTTGACCACGCTCATCTTCGATAAAGACCTGTGGGTGCAGTTCACCCTTGTGTTCCATGATGACCCAACGCTCAGCACCGGTGACCTCGTCGCTTTCTTTTCGGAAGGTTTCGCCTTCGACGATGTCATCGAATTTAATTTTACCACCTCGGTCCGCAATGATCGGAATGATATGCGGATCCCACTTGCAGAGCATGGTTCCAACCGTGACACTCTGGCCTTTTTCCACGAATAGAACCGAGCCATTCGGTACAGGGTATGTCTCTAAGACCTTGTCTTTTGGTCCCAGAATTTTAATTTCACCATTTCTTGTGAGAGCCACTTTTTCCTTTTTATCATTGATAACGATGTCCAGGCGTTCGTAGCTGATAGTACCGGCTTTTTTGGCCTTGTGTTCACTTTCACCCACTTCACGCTTCACCACGCCACCGATGTGGAAGGTACGCATGGTAAGTTGGGTTCCAGGTTCACCGATGGACTGGGCAGCGATAATACCCACCGCCATGCCTTCCTCAACCAGTGATCCGGTTGAAAGATCCATACCATAGCACAACCTGCAGATTCCAAGAGGAGCCAAGCATGTCATGGGGCTTCTTACAGTGATCTTGTCGATGCCATAATACTCAAGCTTTTGAGCGGCTTCGGTTGATATCATGTCATTTTCTTCAACGATAATTTCGCCAGTGACAGGATTGGTGATCGTGACCCTGCTGACTCTTCCACGAATGGTGTCAGCAAGCGAGCGTTCGGTCTCTTCACCTTTCAAGATGGCTGCCTTGTCAATCCCGGAGGATGTTCCGCAATCATGCATGGTGATAACGACATTTTGGGCGACATCAGCCAATTTTCTTGTGAGGTAACCTGAGTCAGCAGTTTTTAGCGCGGTATCAGCCAAACCTTTTCTAGCGCCATGGGTTGAGCTGAAATATTCAAGTACAGAGAGACCTTCCTTGAAATTCGCCTTGATTGGGGTTTCGATGATGGTTCCATTTGGTTTTGCCATCAACCCTCGCATACCTGCAAGCTGGCGGATTTGTTCAATACCACCGCGTGCACCCGAATGGGCCATCAAGAAAATAGGGTTAAGGTATGGGCGTTTTTTACCATGCTCATCAGGACGGGTGTCGTTTCGAAGATCTTCCATCATCTGTTTTGTGATGGCTTTGCTAGCATTAGTCCAAAGGTCGATGACATTGTTGTAACGTTCCCTTTCGGTAATGTTACCTTTGTCATAATTTTTGCGGATTTTCTCAACTTCCTTCTCGGTATCAACCAAGGTGCGTTCCTTGGTGTCCGGGGTGCGGAGGTCATCAGTTGCAAACGAAAGACCGGAACGGGTTGACTCGCGGAAGCCGATTTCTTTCATGCGGTCAAGTAGTTCAATGGTGGCACGCCGTCCAAGCGCCTGGTAGCACTCAGCGATGATGCGGGATAAATTCTTGGTGGAAAGCGCAAGATCGTAGAACGCCATGCGATCTTCAAGAATGTTGTTGAACAGGACCCTTCCAACAGTGGTGGTGACGAGACCGTTTGATTTTCTTGGAAGCTCTTCAACCTTGGTTTTATCTTTTTCAAATCTAATTTCAGAGATAAACTTTTTGTGAATTGGTAATCGCACATGGATACGGGCGTGGATCCCAATTTTGCGAAGATCAAATGCGGTAAATACTTCCTTGATGCTTGCAAAAGTTTTCCCTTCGCCCGCTTCACCACTTTCACCCATCTCGCCACGGGTGGCGGTCAAGTAGTAGCAACCCATAACGATATCCTGGGATGGACTAATAATTGGCTGGCCGTTTGCAGGGCTGAAAATGTTGTTGGTGGACATCATCAACACGCTAGCTTCGACCTGGGCCTCGATTG
>SYCV01000185.1 GCA_005786805.1 Planctomycetia bacterium
CAGTTTGAACTGGTACGAATCTGATTTGGTGGTGTTTAATCTAGCAGTGGTTTGTCAATGGATACCTGAATTTGGAATCTTGAATATGAAACATCTTTTAACTTTTGCCTTTTTCAGTTTTTTTTGTTGGTTCTTCACACCTGCTTCCCTTCAGGCTGCAGAGGTTATGAAGCCAAATGTGGTACTAATCTTTATTGATGACATGGGGTATGGCGACATTGAACCGTTTGGCAGCACCAAAGTTCGCACCCCCAACCTGAATACCTTCGCCAAGGAGGGTAGGAAATTTCATTCTTTTTATGCGACTCCGGTATGCTCGATGTCGCGCGCGGCTTTAATGACAGGTTGCTACAACCAAAGAATATCCATCCCCGGGGTTTTGTTCCCTCAAGCCAAAATAGGGATAAATTCCTCTGAAAACACAGTTGCAGAAGTGTTGAAATCCGCAGGGTATGCAACTGCCTGCATTGGCAAATGGCATCTGGGGCATCTTCCGGAATTTCTTCCTACCAGGCATGGTTTTGATCATTACTTTGGCCTGCCTTATAGTAATGACATGAATGCCAAAAGGCCCGGTAACCCACCTCTGCCTTTGATCAGGGGTGAAAAAACCATCGAAACCGAACCCGATCAATCCCTTTTAACGAAACGGTACACGGAAGATGCCATCGAATTCATGAAACAGAATAAAAGCAATCCTTTCTTTCTTTATCTGCCACATACCATGATTCATGGACCAATGGCTGCATCTGAGGCGTTCAAGGGTAAAAGTGCCTCGGGGTTGTTGGGAGATGTGATCGAGGAAATTGATTGGTCAGTAGGGCAGGTGATGAAAACTATCAAAGAACTAGGTTTGGATGAAAAAACTTTGGTGATATTCACCTCGGATAACGGGCCTGCGACAGGTTCAGCGGGACCTTTCCGGGGTAAAAAAGGGAGCAATTTTGAGGGAGGGGTGAGGGAACCTTGCATCATGCGCTGGCCTGGGAAAATTCCAGCAGGGACCCAATGTAAACAGATTGCGGGTAACATTGATGTACTTCCAACTCTTGCTTCACTTGCGGGTGTGAAACTTGACCCCAAGCAAGTGATTGATGGCAGGGATATATCGAGCTTGATGATGGATGATAAAGCCGGTCCTGTCCGTGATGTGCATCTTTACTGCACCGCCAACCTTGCGAATCCAGTTCAAGCTATCAGGATGGGCGATTGGAAATTATTTCTTCCTTCACCCAATGAAGGAGGTAATGAAAAGAAGAAAAAAGACAAAGGTAACACTCCGGAAGCGAACATGCTTTTTAACCTTGATAAGGACCCCGGGGAAACCACGAATGTGTATGACAAGAACCCTGAAATAGTTGAGAAGTTGCGCAAGGAAGCTCGAATCCGAATCAATGAAATACTTGCAAATCGCAGGCCAGCGGGCGGTGCGGTTGGTTCGAAATAAAAAAGAAAGAGGGATGAAGATCATCCCTCTTTCTTATGGACCGATACCGATACTGGTTATTTATCAGTTCTAAAAGGGGCGGCTGGTATACCAGCCCCATTAAACAGAGTTGCGACTGGATTGTCGGCCCAAGCGAAACGAACCATCAGGGGGGCGCTAACATCGGGGCTTGAAACCACGACTGTTTCGCCTTCAATCCTGGCCTTCGCAAATTTCCACTTTTTATCCGCTCCCGCAATTGCAAAACCCTTGAGTTCGGGAGTTGAGGATTTCAAACCGCCATGGGTGTTGGTGAAGCGAATGATAACTTCATTTCCTTTGACTTCATGTGAGGCTAAAAGTGGCCCGGAAGAAGCAATCTTCTCCTGGTTGTAAGCTTTTGCCAATGCCCACATGGCCAGCCTTTTGCCCACATTCTGTTTATCCTTGGGGTGGATGTCGTTGGCTTCGCCCACATCGGTGGTGATTGCCATGCCTGTGTTGGGTAGTTTCAAGGTTTTTGCCATCTCCTCCCTCACAGTAATCCAGCCGGATTCCTCAACAGGCTCGGTTTGTAGTTTGTGAAAATTGGGAAGTTGAACCCAGGCGAAATAAAAATCGCCTTGTCCCCATCGCGCCCGCCAATCATTGATCAAGGTTGCAAGTTGCAAGCCATAGACTTCAGCATTGCCTTTGTTGGCATTGCTTTCCCCCTGGTACCAGATTGCACCTTTGATGGCATAAGGAATAAGGGGGCTTATTTTTCCGTTAAAAAGATTGCCTGGATAGTGGCTGTTAAGTCTTGGCGAAAATGGTTTTTGCGGGGTTCTGGGAAGTGGCTTGCCTTCATCCTTTGCCTTCTTGGCAGCGGCCTTGTGCTTTTCAAGATCAATCTTGTACTGGGCCTCTACTTTCGCAAGATTGAAGTCCGCATCAGCTTTTTGCCATCGATCAAAAAGAGGCTTGAGTTCCTTGAAATCTTTCTGTGCTTCCATGCTGGCCCAGGATTCTACCGGGGTTCCACCTACGGAGGAGTTGATCAATCCCACGGGAACCTTGAGAACCTGATGAAGCTCCCTGCCAAAAAAATAAGCGGTGCCCGAAAATCCGCCAACAGTCTCAGGGTTGCATACATCCCATTTACCCGCGCCTACAAATTGCGGCTGGGTTGCTACACCTGAAGATTCCCTGAACATTCGAAGTTGGGGGAAGTTGGCAGCAGCTTTTTCCTTTTCGTAATCAAGACAGCGATTCACGGTCATCGCCATGTTGGATTGCCCTGAACCCAGCCAAACTTCGCCGATTAAAACATCCTTGATGGTAAGTGTGTTTTTACCTTTGATTTCAAGGGTGTGTGGCCCGCCCGCGGAAAGCTTATCAAGCTTGATCTTCCATTTGCCATCGGCATCAGCCTTGGTGGTATGGGATTGATTGCCGATTTTCACGGTGACTTCTTCATTGGGATCAGCCCAGCCCCATACAGGTGCTTCAGCATCCCTTTGAATGACTGCATGGTCTGAAATGATCGCAGGTAGCTTGACATTGCAAAAGCCAAAAGGTGCGAATGCCATTAGCACAGTGGCAGAGATGGTGGTCTTGATATACTGAATCATTTTAAATCCTCCATTTTGAACAAAAGGTATACTAAACATTTTTTGTCTTCGTGTGATTGGTATTCCAGGATTGGGGGGTCCATTCGCCGGTCTCCCAGCCATCCTTGGTGAAATATTCCCGGACCAGGCAGTTGTCTTTGCCAACTTCAAAGTAGAAGAAGGCTTGTTCCTTGCCGTGGAAATGCGCCCCGTTATCCACATTGAAAACCGGAACGCCCTTGCCTGAACGCTTGGGTGTGCCATCCCAGCGGTAGACATTGCGGGCATGGGTGTGCCCGTAAAGAACTGCTGCGATATTGTAGCCTTCAATAGCCTTGTAAAAGCCCTGCACATCCTCCGGATCCCATTCCATACTCATTGCTTTTTTGTCATCAACAGGAAGGGGTTGTGAATATCGCTGCATATCCACATGGTGGGTTATCACAACGGGCCTGCCTGAATCCCCAACTTTTTCCTTGAGATCTTTAATAAGGAAATCAAGGCTGCCCATTGGATTGTAGCGTCTTCTGCGGGCGACTGTTTCAACCTGCCCGACCACGATTCCAAGGTTGATGAAATGCACCTTTTCCCAATCCCACGAATAGTGGACTCCGTTGGGTGATATATTGCTGACCCCAGAACGGTTTTTGTTGCGGTCAATGATTTTTTTAACCGGCATACCTTGACCATTTGGACTGTCATGGTTGCCATGCACCTCATATACGGGCATTTTAAGTTTGCCTTCCTTGCCTGTGAGGCCGAAGGTCTCGGAGAAGGAGTTCCATTCGGTAACTTGCATTTTTTCAGCTATTGGTCCGTTTTTATCACCAGTATCAATAAGGTCACCCGCATGAATGAGCCCCTTGGGCGCAAGGACCTTGCCTCCACCAGCCTCTTTGGGAATGGTGGTTCCAGCCAGTTGGTTCAAAGTGGCAACCAGTTTGGATGTGTTGGAAGCGGATCTGGGATCCAGCTTTGCGGGGTTCTCTTTATCAGCAAGGAAGTGGGTGTCCCCCACCAGGAAAAACCCCACAGGCTCTTGGTTTTGGTTAAAGCCATGGGAAGAATTGATTCCAGTGAGTGTCAATGCTGCGGAGCTGGCAAGAAATTTGCGCCGGTGTGGCCTGATCTTTATGGTGTTTTTCACGATTGATTACCTTTTTGGCTTGGTGATGTTGAATTTATCAATTTGTTTTCCATCCTGGTTGAGCACTCTGATGGCTAGTTTGGTTGGTTCCATATCCATGCTGACAAAGGAGTAACCATCCGCATTTAAAATCGCAGTGAAGTCGGCATAGTTTTCTTTGAAATCCTCCTTGAGGGAGACGGAGGTTTTCTCAAGTCCCGGAAGATAAAGTGATGCGCCACCACCACCTGCAACCACATGAATGACCCCTTTAGGATTGGTGTTTTTCTCGCCATCGAAGGAATTATCGATGGTGAAGGTTCCATCCACCCTTCCCTTGGTGTTTCGTTTTCCCTCGGGCTTGAAAAGTAATGGATGGCTTCGCTGGTAATTGTGGACATGGCCTGCAAAAACAATGTCGACTCCACATTCCTCGAACATCGGGTTCCAGGATCGGGATTGTTGTTCGCTGTAATGCTGCTTTGAGCTATGGAACGCGGGAACATGGTAACAGACGAATTTCCAGGGTTGTTTTGTTTTCGTGAGGTCGGATTTCGCCCATTGGAGAAGTTCAGCGGAGTCCATGTTGGATGATTTGTTGTTGTTTAGGATAAGGAAATGAGCGCTGCCGTAATCAAAAGAATAGGCGTCCAAGGAAGGGTAACTATGTTTGTTGATGGTCTTGAATTTGGCCACGGCGGAAGTGTCTGTTCCGAGTGGGGTGCTCCATGAACCTTCGCCTGGGCCTTGGGTTGGCGGATAGAAGAAGTAAAAGGCACCCAGTGCATCCTGTATGGTGGGAAACCTCGCCCCGATATCGTGATTTCCAAGCAGGGGGTAAAAAGGGATGGATGCCATGAGTGGTGCCCCATTGGCAGGTCCTGGTTCCTTAACATCGTTGTAGGTGTTCCAGAAATAATTCATGTATTGAAGCACCCTGCCGGTGGGGTAGACAATGTCTCCCAGGGCGATGAGAGCCTCAGGTTTTTCTTTTTGAATCTGCCAAGCGATTGCTTTTTGTGGGGCTTTTCCCGTGGCCATGTCCCCGACTAAAACAAGTCGCGCGGATTTGTCAGGTGTAGGCCGGGTTCGGAATGAAGACTGCCGGATTATCCGGTCGCCTGATTTGACACAATAATCAATTTCAGAATTGAAGGGGAGGTTGGTGAGTGAAGCATGATACCTGAAATAATGTTGTTCCTTTTCAACCAATGGGGGATCTTTTTTCGCAGCGGGTTCTTTTTTTTCATCCTCCTTGGATTTAG
>SYCV01000186.1 GCA_005786805.1 Planctomycetia bacterium
GGCGGAGGAGGATTCGGTCAAGGCGGAGGGTTTGGCGGAGGAGGTTTTGGTCAGGGCGGAGGGTTTGGTGGCGGTGGTGGAATGGGTATGAGCGGAACACCTATTGGTGCTGACAATCCCTTTTATCAAATGGCAATGCAAGGTATTTCCGCCGGTGTGACTGGTAGTGCTTTTTCTAGTGGAGGTCAATTTGGTAACAGTTCATTTGGGCCAGGAGGAGGCTTTGGTGGAGGCGGCTTTGGCCAGGGAGGAAATAATCTACAAATGGCGAACCAGCAATTTGCTCAAGGTTTTAATTTTCAAAATGGTGCGCAGCAAGCCGCTCAATTGTTTCAAAACGCACAGCAAGGCAACCTTGGCATCCAAGGTGGGCAAGGCGGTCTAGGTGGCATCCAAGGTCGTCAAGGTGGTAAAGCTTTTATGGGTAATGGTGATAATGGCATATAGGTTTTAATTATTTAATAATACACATCAGAGAATTAAATTTCTGATGTGTTTTTTGTTGTAATATATTTGTATTGATAATGAATTTTTTATTTATTTAAAAACAATTTACGCCCTAGGAATTTTTCTTGGCTGATAAAAACAACACAACCGAGCATCTTGAAAAACTTCTTGCGCAGTTTAGAAACGGTGATCAAGATTCCAAGTTTCAAATTGTCGAGTTTTCCTTCAAGCGGTTTAAAAAATTAGCCAAGCGCATGATAGCCTCCTACCCTCTGCTTCGTTCCAAGGCTGATACTGATGACCTATTGCAAAATTTCCTCATCCGCCTGACCAAGGCGATTGAATCCATCATCCCAAACAGCAGCGTTGATTTTTTTCAGCTCGCATCCGTGCTCATGCGAAATGAACTGATTGACATGGGTAGAAAACTTTTTGGCAAGGATGGAGCCAAGAAGAACTTTGAACAACCCACAGACCCCAACCTTCTTGATGCCAAGGAACCCGGTGATGGCCCTTCCGGCTTATTGGAGTGGGTCGAGTTTCATGAATCGATCGATAAACTCCCCGAGGAGGAGAAAATAGTCTTCCAGCTCATTTTTTACCAGGAATTCACCCAGGATGAAGTTGCAGAACTTCTCGGGCTATCCTTGAAAACCGTTTTTCGCCGATGGACCAAAGCCAAATTAATCCTTTCAGATAAATTCGTTTAAATTATTTTGATAAGTTTCATCTAATAAACAATTATTCAACAAAATGTCTGCCTTGTAATTACCAACAATTTGGTTTTGTATTGGAACTGAATATCGCTCTCAATCTCGGTGTGAAATCCCCCTGGTCCTAATTCCATCCGCATGGTTCTTTGGTATACTTTTTCCAAAAAACCATAACCCAGTTCCTGAAAAACTTCAAAAGAAGCACGATGATTACCCCAGTTATCTCCATGTGCTTCCGCGTATTCCCGAGGTAAAAAATAGTTTCTTTTTCGTGTGCTTCCGTGGCTCATTTTTATTCTTTTCCATGGTTGTTTATTAAGGCATAATACTTTCATGAACCAATTTGCAAACCTAACTGAATCAAGACCTAACTTCGTCACTCATCTGGAATGTGGATTAACGGGTGAGATATATCCCAAGGAACAGGTGCATGGATTATCAAACGCCGGCCGGCCTCTGCTGGTGCGTTATGATTTGAAGAAAATCTCGGAGTCGGTCAGCAAAGAGACAATAGCAAACAGGCCATCTGATTTTTGGCGGTATCGCGAGTTTCTTCCCGTGAAGCATGCTTCCAATATTGTGAGTTTGGGGGAAGTTGTAACCCCGGTTCTTGGGATGCCGAAAATTCAAGCGGGCAGGGGAACGCTTTATGTTAAGGATGAAGCCAGGCTTCCCACGGGATCCTTCAAGGCGCGTGGATTATGCATGGCGATTTCCATGGCGAAGGAACTTGGAATAAAAACCGTGGCGATGCCCACGAATGGAAACGCGGGTGCAGCCTGCTCTGCCTATGCATCCAGAGCTGGAATTGAAAGTTACATATTCTGCCCTGAGGATACGCCTAAGATCAATGTGCGCGAGATCGCCCAGCAGGGGGGCAAGGTCTGGCTGGTAAATGGCTTGATCAACGATTGTGGAAAAATCGTGGGTGAAGGGAAGCAGTCCAAGGGTTGGTTTGACATGTCCACCCTTAAAGAGCCTTATCGGATTGAAGGCAAGAAAACGATGGGCTTGGAGCTTGCTGAACAGTTTCAATGGCAGATGCCTGATGTGATTCTTTATCCAACGGGGGGAGGCACCGGCCTTATCGGAATGTGGAAGGCATTCAAGGAACTCCAGGAGATTGGATGGATAAAGGGGAAGTTACCTCGCATGGTTGTGGTTCAGTCGAGTGGTTGCGCCCCGATTGTGAAGGCATGGGAAGAGGGAAAAGAGCATGCGGAAGTTTGGCAGGGGGCGAAAACAATAGCGTGGGGAATTCGAGTCCCTGTCGCGGTGGGTGATTTCCTGATGATTCGCGCGGTAAGGGAGAGCGGTGGATTCGCGACCATGGTGGATGATGAGGCAATCCTTGGCGCGAGAAAAGAGTGCGCGGAGAAGGAAGGCTTTTTGATGTGCCCGGAAGGTGCCGCGACATTTGCTGCGTATCAGAAGGAATTGAAATCCGGAAGGATTGGAAAAGATGAATCAGTGGTGATGTTCAATTGTGCCGCCGGCACGAAATACGAACTTCCCGAAGTCACAAGACAATTGGACCGGACCAAGCTCATACCTTATGGGGAATTGTAAAAAAAGATTGTAATGTTTTCTTGTTTGGTTGGGGTGTCAATCAAGGTTTAAAGCGTTGAGTTGATGTTTTGTGATTTTGGAAAAAGTGTCAAAAAGCCGCGAAAACATGCTTATCCATCTTTCCTAGTCTGGCGGGTCATGCAAAGAACCCATGGATGGATAACTCGCCTTTTCATTGTTCAAGTTCTTTTGGTAAAAACTACAAACGATTACAAAACTGCTTGGTGTGCCCTGTTCGACAAGGAGGTCGAGTTTGGCAATTCGCTGGCGCATAAGCCAAAAATTGATATTCGCATTCTGCCTGACAGCGGGAATCATCATCCTGTTGCTGGGTGGCACGCTGCAGGGTTTGTGGTCGTATTATCTGACGATGAACTGCATAAGGGGAAATCTGGCGGAGCTGAAATCCGCGGAGGAATTAAAGACCGCTTTGGCGCAGATAACAATCCCCGGGGATCTGGGAAAATTACTGGACGAGCCTGAAAAACTGCACCTCAACATCAGCCTCGCATTGCAGAAGATCCTTGAATACGAGGTCTTTCTCCGTGATTCGCAGGCTTTCCTGGTTTTAAAGAAAGATGACTCCCATGACAGGGAAGTGCTTGCGGGTTTGAGGTTTGATTTGAATTCGCTGCTGGCGCTCTCGGAAAAATTTCATGAACCCCGGGTCGCGGGGCCGGGCGAAAAACTTTCACAGCATCCCCTTGTCACTCCCCTGCTCGCGCTTGTCACAAAGATTGAAAAAGACAGCACCATGCTTCGCAATAAAATCCATGATGACCTGGACCAAAGCATCAATGATTCCCGCAGGGCCTACCAGGTTAGTTTGTGGATCATCGTGCCCTCGAGTGGGATAGGCCTACTGATGACGGCGGGTTTGCTGCACTGGTTTTATGGCTGGATTTTCTATCCCATCCGGGATCTTGAAGCCGGGGTAAGCCTGCTTGCCCGCGGCGATTTCAACCATCGCATTGATGTCAAGAGCGGGGATGAAATGGAATCACTGGGTCAGGCCTTCAATGAAATGACAAGAAGGTTACGCGAGTTATACACCGACCTTGCAAGGCAGGTGAATGAACGAAGCAGGCAGCTTGTGCGTTCCGAGAGATTGGCGAGTGTTGGTTTCCTGGCAGCGGGGGTCGCCCATGAGATCAACAATCCCATCGCGGGCATTGCCTTTTGTTCCGAGGCTTTGGAGTCACGGCTCAAGGAACTCACCACGATTGCGAGCAAGTTCTCCGGGCAGGAAAATCATCCTTGCATCGTAGATTTCGCAAGATATCTGAAATTAATCCAGGAAGAGGCTTTCCGATGCAAGAACATCACCGAGAAGCTCCTTGATTTCAGCAGGACTACCGAGCATAAGCGCGAGGCTGTCAGCCTGCCCAAGCTTGTGCAATCGGTTTTGGATGTGACCATGCATCTTCAGAACTCCAAGGGTAAAAAGATTGAGATCAGGGAGGAGCAACCCGCCAAGGCATGGATCAATGCCGAGGAAATCAAGTCAGTGATCCTCAACCTAATTGTCAACGGATTGGACAGCATGGATGACGGGGGGATTCTGACGGTATTCATCAGGGAGAGGGATGGTCAGGCGGAGCTTGCGATCAAGGACACGGGTGTTGGGATGAGCCAGGAAGTTCTTGAGAATATTTTCGAGCCATTCTTCACC
>SYCV01000187.1 GCA_005786805.1 Planctomycetia bacterium
ATGATCACCATGATGCGCGGCCCTGATGACGGAATCTTGCGCATGGCATTCAAGGAGGGCAGCGGCATTGAATTGATGGCATTCCGGGAAAAAATGAGGAAGCTTCTTCCCAAGGAAATTTCAGAATGGCTGGCCAAGGTCATGGAATCAAAGGGTGTTCCCCCTGAGGAAGCCAGGAGAACATGTTCCAACCTCACCTTTGGCTTTGAACCAGGCGACATGGTTTCGAATGTGATGAGCTTCGGTTCACCCACACCCCTTGAAATCGTTGTGTATGGAAACAGCCTCCCGAATGTTCGCGCCCATGCAATGAAGGTCAGGGAAAAAATGGCCGCAATATCATGCCTTAGGGATGTCCAATTCCAACAGGCCCTCGATTACCCCACCGTTGATGTTAACATCGATCGTGAAAAAGCGGGTCTTAGCGGGGTCAATGTGCAGCAGGTGGGTAACTCTGTGCTCGTTGGCACCAACTCCAGTCGGTACATCGCCCTTAACTATTGGCAAAACCCAAAGACAGGCTTTGATTACCAAGTCGAGGTCCTTGTTCCAACCCAGCGCATGGTTTCACCCCTGGATGTTGAGACACTTCCCCTCTCACAGGTCACCAATGATGTGACCCTCATGGTTCGGGATGTGGCGTCAGTCAAGAAAGGCAACACCCCGGGCCAGATCGATCGTATTTCATCCCAGCGCTTCATTAGCATTTCCGCAAATGTTGAGGATGTTGACCTTGGCACCGCATCCAGGCTTGTTGAACAGGCGGTGAAGGATGCTGGAACTCCTCCGCCTGGCGTGCTTATTGAGACCCGCGGCCAGACTGGAACAATGAAACAAATGTTCTCCTCTCTGGCTGTCGGGCTTTCAATCGCTGTTTGCGTTATCCTTGTCATGTTGACCGCTTATTTCCAATCTCCCAGGCTGGCGCTTACATCCATTGGCGCGGTACCCGGGGTTATCACTGGCGTGGTCACCGCTCTCGTGCTCACCAAGACAACCCTTAACATTGAATCCTTCATGGGATCCATCATGTGCATCGGGGTTTCCGTATCTAACTCCGTGATGATGATCACCTTCATGAACGACCGATGGAAAGATGGCTTATCCGTGACCGAGGCTGCGGTCCAGGGCGCCGCGGGCAGGCTTAGGCCCATCATCATGACCGCTTGCGCGATGACAACAGGCATGCTTCCCATGGCACTGGCATTAGAGGAAGGATCGCAAATGCAGGCACCCCTCGGTCGAGCCGTTATCGGTGGATTGCTTGCTTCCACCGCCTGCACACTTCTGGTTTTACCCGCCGTCTTTTCCTTGTTACTCGGAAACAACAGGAAGCCTGTTTCAGTCTCCATCGACCCGGATGATCCAACAGGTGTGCAGTTTGACGGCGGCGACAAGCACGAACCTGTTCACCATGAAAACAAACCCTCTGAAAACCCAACACCGGCCCGGAGCTAACATGACCCGATTTTCAAACAACTTCATCTTATATTCCGTCATCCTGGTTTCTTTCACAGGATGTGGTGAGAAAAACCTTGAGCACGCAAAGCCCAGCCCCACCGTCCCGGAGGTCTCACTTGTCAAGGCTGAGAACCGCAACATCATCAGGACCGTCGGGCAACCAGGGTTTGTCGAGGCTTATGAACAAACCTCGATCTTCCCCAAGATTCCAGGCTATATCGAGAAATGGAATGTCGATATAGGTGACAAGGTTAAAAAAGACCAGGTGCTTGCCACCCTCTTTGTCCCGGAATTGGTCGAGGAATACGGTTTCAAACAAGCCACCGTGGTCTTGGACAAGGTCCTTGTTGACCAGGCGAAAAGATTGGTTGAATCCGCTGATGGCACCCTTAAAGCCGCTGTCGCAAAGGTTACCAAGGCCAAGGCCGATGTGGGCAAGTTCGAGGCTGAAGTTGCCCGTTGGCAGTCCGAAGTGAAACGCCTCACAGACTTGGTTGCACAGCGCGTGGTTGACAAGCAGATCCTTGATGAATCAATCAGGCAGCTTCGTTCCAATGAGGCTTCCCGTGATGCCGCAAACGCGCAGGTGCTGGTTGCGGATTCCGAGCGTATCGCCTGCGATGCCAACCTGGCGAAAGCGAAAGTGGATGTGTTGGCGGCGGAAGCAACAGTCAAGGTTGCCGAGGCTGATGAAAAAAGACTTGCTGCCCTTGTCGGGTATATCAAGCTTCCCTCGCCCTTTGATGGCATCGTGGTTCTACGAAATGCGAACACAGGGGACTTTGTGCAGGCTGCGACAGGCGACCAAACCGCAAGAATCATGAGCCCTGATCAATCTTCCTCGAAGGGCGCGCCCATCTTTGCGATAGCAAGGACGGATATCGTACGCATTTTTGTCGATATCCCCGAGGGTGATGCCAATTTTGTAAACATCGGTACCAAGGCCGAGGTTCGGGTGCAGGCATTCAATGATATGCGGATTGATTCGAAGGTCACCCGCACCGCATGGGCCCTCAATGTTCGAAGCCGTACACTTCGGGCTGAAATCGACCTCGAAAACCCGGATGCCAAGTTGCTTCCTGGCATGTACGCCTACGGGTATGTCAAGATCGAACGCAACAATGTGCCCGCCATTCCCACCACATGCATCACCAAGCGTGGAGACCTTCCTGTCGCATTCATCCTGAAGGACGGGAAGTGCATGGAGCTTCCCTTGAAACTAGGCGCCAGTGACGGAATCTGGCAGGAAATCATCAATGTGAAGAATGGTGAAACCTGGGAAAAACCAAGTGGTGACGAAGTTTACCTCAAGGGAGACCTCGACGAGCTAGACAATAACATCAGTGTGAAAATATCCGATGGCAAAAAAACTGAGGATTCAAAAGAAAAAGCCCCCAACAAGGAGGCTTCAAAGTCCAAGTGACCTGTTTTTTCTGTCAGATTAATTTTTGACTGGCATGGTATCTGTTGTCGTGTTGTAACTCATGTTGGCATATGGGATGCCTGTCACGGGTGGAAGATCAAAAGGCCTGATGGTGTCAACCTCGATGGGTTTGCCCGGGGTTTTCTGGATCGCCAAGACTTCCGCAGGGTAGCCAACAGCCCTGAACAACTTGAATTGAGATCGGTTGTAATCCTGCACCGACACAAAGTAATTCCTGTAGGCATTATCAAGCTGCTGCAATGAAGCCACAACTTCCTGGGGCCTGTTCACCAACATTAAGACATCCCCAAACCGGGTGGTTTCGCTCATGCCTTTCAGGTTGCCATCATAGTTGATAAGTGCGTTTTTAAGTCCCGCGTCGGCAAACACAACCCTTTCCGAAGCTGATAAAAGCTGGGCCTGGGTCTGGGCCACTTCCGCGGCAACCTTGTCCTGTACCATGAACAAATCAACCAAAGCCTGCTGCCTGTGACCTTCCCTGTCACGGATAAGCGCACGGTTGCCAAACCCGAAGTTTTTCAATTCCCAGAGGGCGGCGGCATTCATGTCAAATCGACTTCCGGGAGTGAACTGGCCATTTACACCCGCCGATGTCACACCACCGAGCAGTGGCGCGCTGTTTCCATTTGCACCGCTGTTACCCTGTAATATAAGGCTGGGTATGAAAGGCCGCATTTTTTCCTGCTTGAGCTTGACCAAGGTAGCCTGCACCAATGCCTGGTTTGAACTAAGTTCCGGCCTGCTTGTAAGCCCAAGTGAAATCAAAGCATCCACAGGCTGGCTTGGGGATATGAGCATCATCGCGAGATGGGGTGGTTCAACAGGAACCACCTGCGCCATTGGATTCAACCGAAGCAACCGCGCAAGCTCAGCACTCGCGACTTTCCAATCATTGCGTGCCTTGACCGCATTTTCTTCAAGCTCCGCAAGCAGGGTTCTTGATCGATCAATTTCAACTGGTGCGGCCAAGCCTTTGCTCAGCACCTCGGTTTTCTTGACGAGGTCCTTGCCCTTGGTTACCGTGTCAATTGCGCCAGCCAATCTTCCCCGGGATTGTTGCACATTAAAGTACGCGACCGCAACCTCCATCAAGGCATCATTCTTCGCAGCCTGGATTTCATACTGCCTGGCTTTCAAGATCTGCTTTGCGGAAAGAGGTTCATATATCGCATCGGTTGTCGCGAAAATCGCGGACAAACCGGGGCCAGCGGTGTATGCCTGCCTGCTGTTTGTTATCTGGCCAGGCGGGGAAGGGGAAGGGTACTGTCCATCATGACGAAAGTAATCGATACCAGCATAGATATTTGGGAGCCATAAGACATTCGCCCTTTGAAGTTGTGCTGCAGCGACCATTTCCGCAGCTTTTGCCGCATCAATGATCAAAGGCCTTGCATCAGAAAGCTGTAATGCCGCCGCCATGTTGATCGGCAATGGAACATCACCAGTCTGGATATCAACTTTTTTGAATTCCGTGGGAGCCTTGGTATTGGCATCCTTGGGACCGGAAAAAATTTCACCTTTCCCGGAGTCATCCAGCCCAAGTTCCTTGGGTGTTTTTTGAAAGGAGTTCTCCTGGGCAACCAGCACACTGCCCAAAAAAGAAACACCTGTGAATAATAATCCGGTGATCATTCGCTTGTATATTTTGGTATGCATGATTATTCGCACTTTGTCCCAGAATTTCACTTCCAGCATGGTTTACAAACTTGCTATGTTTATCGAACGAATCAATGAGATGGAATTACTAAAACGGATAAGTCGGTAGGAACCTTAATACCCTTTCACAAGGATTAATAAGAAAAGTCTACCGATCTTACCAATTCATACACTCAAGATGCTTGCCTATTTTGACATGAATAAAAATTACATCAGACATCACATACATCAACCGCTTGTTTCAACCCTTCTTTCGCATTGCGGGTGGGGATGAACTCATGCCCTACAAAACCCTTGTATCCAACCTCGACCAACTTCTTCATGATGGGTTGATACTGGATTTCCTGGTTGGAATCGAGTTCATTCCTGCCTGGATTACCCGCGGTATGAATGTGGGCGATGATATCCTTGCATTCGCCAATCCTTCGGATCACATCGCCATGCATGATCTGCACATGGTAAATATCGAAAAGAATCTTGATGTTGGGGGAACCAACCTTGCGAACAACCTTTGCAAGCCAGTCGAGATCATCGCCCTGGTAACCGGGATGACCTTTCATGGGATGTGAGCCATCCCTGGTGTTGAGATGCTCAACCGCGACAGTCACGCCTTTTTTCTCGGCATGACCCGCGACCTGCTTCAAGCCTTCGATACAATTTTTTTCCGCGTCATCAAGGGAAATAACCGCGCTTTTCGGGTCATCGGCATTGGTGTATTTGAAACCGACAAATCCGATCACCGTGGGAACCTTGAACTCCGCGCAGGCATCAATGGTTTCCCTCGTGTGTTTTAAAAGTTCCTCACGATACGCGGGATTGTTGAAACCCTTCTTGAAACCACCGGGGGCACCGTTTGATGCGATCGCAATCTCCAAACCATGCTTCTTCACCGTTGCAAATTGGGCAGGTCGCAACAACTCGATGGAACTGCAACCAACCTCCTTGGCAACAACGCATAATTCATCCAGGGTCCATTTGTCGCCACTGCTTATGAAACACCACGAACACGCACTATGCCTGATATTACCTTTGCGTTTAATATCGGCGCCCTGTGCCTGCGATGAAATACCAGTGACTGCTCCTGCCGCAAGGGTAGCTTGAAGCATGTTTCTTCGATTCATCTTTTTCATGATATTTCCCTTTGATTAACGAATTTTCGCATCAGGCAACGCGGTTCCAATACCAAGATCCAAAGGCATCGAGTCTTTTTCCAGGCCCAGTTCGATTTTCAGCCTTGCCAACTCTTTCTTCATCTCAGTGATTTTTTCAGAGTACCTGGCATCCTTGATCAGGTTAACACGCTCTTCAGGATCATTCTTGATGTTGTAAAGCTCGGAAAGATGACGGTCAGGCTTATCATCGCCATGCGGATAGTGGATGAACTTCCACTCATCGGTTCTGACACCCCGCACATTGGGAGTATAAGGGAATTGTTTTTCGTAGTTGTAATGATAAAGGAATGATTTCCGCCAATCGGGATCACCCCCTTGAACCAACTTTACCCATGATTTGCCATGAATGTTTTCCAACTTTGGTGCACCGCAAAGCTCAAGAAGACTGGGAGCCATATCCACGGTAAGGACCATATTGTCAATTTTCCTTGGGGATTTGGTGTCAGAAAGTTTTGGGTAACGAACAATCAATGGGATGCGGATGGAAGGTTCATGCATGGCGCGCTTGTCAACCATGCCATGTTCACCATTAAGCAAACCATTATCGCCCATAAAGACAATAATCGTGCGGTCAAGCTCGCCGCGTTTTTCCAGTTCCTTGACCAACAAGCCCACGCTGTCATCAACGGAAAGAATGGTGCCCCAGTAACTGCGGATCATGTTCGCGAAATCCTTGACCGCTTCGGGGCTGGAATCGGGGAATTTTTTTCGATAGTCAAACAAAGGCCCGTAAATTCCATGCCAGGTATTCAACCTTTGCTTGATCCATTCAGGTTTGTCCGCCAGCTTGAAAGCAGTGTCAGGGTAGGGGATTTCCACCTTGTCAAAGGAATGGGTGTACTTGGGCTCGGGAAAATAAAAACTGTGGGGAGCTTTATGCCCGATCATGCAAAGCCAGGGTTTGGTTTTGTCTGTTTTATCAATCCATTCAGAAGCCATGTTGGTGACGACATTGGTGTAATAACCGGGAACCACCTTTCGATTGCCCGCGATATTGAATTCAGTGTCAAAGTATTTCCCCTGGCCCTTGTGGGTGACGAAGGTATCAAAGCCTGGCCTTGGGTTGTCGTTTTCCTCGCCCATGTGCCATTTCCCGAAATAAGCGGTCTGATATCCGTAATCATGGAGTGCACCGGGAAAACTTTTGAGATTCTCAGGATACTCGGTGAAGTTGTTCACAACAGTATGGGCATGCGCGTATTTGCCTGAAAGAATCGAGGCCCTGCTGGGGGAACAAAGAGAAGTTGTGCAGAAGGTGTTTTTAAAATTCACACCGCTGGCTGCAAGCTTGTCTATGGAAGGGGTCTTGATGTGGGGATGCCCCGTGCAACCAAGGCTGTCCCAACGCAGGTCATCGCAAAGGATGAAAAGCACATTGGGCTTCTGAGCCTGCAGGTTTGCAGTAATCCCAAGCCATGATAAAACCATTAACACCAGTATCTTTTTCATGAAATTTCTTTCTTAAAGAGGCAGCTTGATGGCTTTGCCAGTTTTGCTGGATTGATAAATAGCTGTGAATAGTTCAACCGTTGCTCTGCCATCTTCAGCGGTGACCATCGGTTGTTTGTTATCTCGAACAGCCTGCACGAATTCCCTTATTTGCAAGGAATGATAATACACGGTCGCATCGATACCAGCAAACGCATTACGATCTTCCTGCTGGAACCTATCAAGCAATTTTTCTTCGCCGGGAATTGTCCAGATATCATTGAGAGGCGGTTCAGGAATACTTGTCATACCCGCGATAAAAGTCGCACCCCGGTCGGTTTCAACCCCAACGGAAGCACCGTTAGAACCATGGACATGCACCTTGGTATGAATCCCAGGCTTCTGGGAAACACTTGCAAGGATACTGCCCAGCCCGCCGTTTACAAAGCGGAGTGAAGCCACC
>SYCV01000188.1 GCA_005786805.1 Planctomycetia bacterium
GACAAGCTCAGGGACCGCAGGGTAAAAATCTAGGCACCTTCGACAGGCTCAGGGACCGCAGGGTAAAAACCTCGGCCCCTTCGACAGGCTCAGGGACCGATTGTAAAACCCCCGGCCCTTCGACAAGCTCAGGGCCCGAATGTAAAAGCCCCGAACCCTGAGCGTGTCGAAGGGTCTTTGATTGGTTGATTATTTTTCTACTTTGTAAAAAATGGCTAACCCTTTTTCTTCCCCTTGGACTTTTCCTCAGGGACTTTGGAAAGATCGATCTTCAAAGGCATGGGCTTTTCCGACTTCAATTCCTGCTTGTCTGACCACTCGTCTTGCACTGTTTTCAGTTTTGCTGTCATGGCGGCCACCCTGTCTTTGTGGATTTCATTCCCTGCGAGATCCTGCATTTCATCAGGGTCGTTTTGCAGGTCAAACAACTGGGTTTTATTTACCCCAATGTTCACTATCAATTTGTAGCGGCCGTCATTCAGGCCACGCATCAAGCCACGGTATGCGCTGAAAATCTCGTTGCGATGTGTCTCGTTGGTTCCCTTGAGCACAGGCCAGAGGCTTTTGCCCTCCATCCCAGCGGGAATTTTCGCTCCCGCAGCCTCGCAGAAAGTCGGGAACAGATCAAAGGTGTAGCACATTGCCTGGCTGCGTTTGTTTTTCTGGATTCCGGGGCCCGCGATCACCAGCGGAATTTTAACCGAGTGTTCATACACGCTTTGTTTGCCCATCAAGCCATGGCTGCCGATGGCCAAGCCATTGTCTGCGGAAAAAATGATGATGGTGTTCTCAAACCTGCCTGTTTCCTTGAGTGTTTTGATGATCCTGCCGATCTGCTCATCCTCGTGGGTGATGATGGCGTAGTATTCCGCGAGGTGTTGTTGGACAGCGTTTTTGCTGCGGGGCCATTTTTCCAATCGCTCATCACGAATCAGTAGTTCGCCATTATTGAAAGAGTGCTCGGGCAGATAGTTTGCAGGAAGGGGGATTTCTTTTGGGTTGTACATGTCGAGGAATTTTTTGGGTGCCTGTCTTGGATCGTGGGGTGACTTGAATGCGATGTAGGCTGCAAAAGGCTTTTCCTTCGGAGTTTTTTTCAGGAATTCGATGGCTTCGTTGGCGAAGATTTCGCTGCAATGATCATTCGGAGTTTTTTGGTTGATCATTTTTCCTTCGGTACCAACATCGGAAACAGGGGTGTTGAACTGCGCGCTCATGCCTCCGAGATAAATGCTTTTGGCGTTGGAAAACGAGGCAGCAAGGGAAGGCTGGCCGTTGTGCCATTTCCCGGTTGCAAAGGTTTCATAACCTGCATCCCTTAGGGCCATGGGCCAGGTTACCGTACCTTTCAATTGTTCTGAAATCCTGAATAACGATTTGCCTGAAAGCATCATGGCGCGGGATGGAACACAAACCGCGCCTTGGGACCCGCCCATGATGTAGGCTCGTTCAAATGCGGTGCCTTCCTTGACTAATTGATCGATGTTTGGGGTGATGATGGTCTTGTTGCCAAGGGCGTTGATGGTGTCGGCGCGTTGATCATCTGCGAAGAAGAAAAGAATGTTAGGCTTCGATGCCTTGGTTTCCTGGCCAGACAATACGATCGCAACAAGCAAGGATAAAAAAACATTCATGAGAAGATCCCCATTTAAAACTTAAGTTTCATAGTTGCCGACTATAACCTTTTTAGCCTTTGAAATACAAATTTTTACAAAACATAAAAGTGTGTGATTAAAAGTTATTACTTGATAAACTGGACTTTTCCCGCCGATGGTCTTTTTGGAATCAATCATGAAAACATTGAAAGCTCTGTGTTTTGGTGCGTGCTTACTGGGTGCTTCATTTTTGCAAGCTGGTGAAAGTGAGGAGCTTTTGCAAAGGTTGCAGCCCTATTCCCAACCCCCAAAAGAATTCGCGGGAGATATGGGAAAGTATAAATCGATGCTCGCTGGGGTGAAAACGAAGGATGACTGGGAAAAGCGCAAGCAGGAAATAAGGAAGAGCTGGAACGATGCTCTTGGCCATTGGCCCGCAATCCTTGAGCAACCAAAGCTGGAGTATCTTGAAAAAGAGATGCGGGAAAAAGTTTTGCAGCATCATGTTCGCATCGAGGTGGCGCCCGGAAAAAAAACCGAGGATGCCTACATTCTCATCCCTGAGGGGAAGGGGCCTTTCCCTGCGGTCGTCGTGGTTTTTTATGAATCTCTCACCGGAATAGGAAAAAAGGGGGAGATGCGCGACTTCGCCTGGCAGCTTGCAAGACGGGGATTCGTCACTCTTTCACTTGGTAGCGACCCAAACAGCTATTATCCATCACCTGATGATGTCAAGCTTCAGCCCCTGACCTACCATGGTTATGTCGCGGCAAATTGCTACCATGTGCTTGCATCCCTTCCCGAGGTGGATGCCAGATTGATAGGCTTGACTGGCCATAGTTATGGTGGCAAGTGGGCTTTATTTGGCTCTTGTTTGTATGAAAAGTTTGCAGCGACCGCATGGTCGGATCCCGGAATTGTTTTTGATGAAAAAAGAGGCAATGTCAATTATTGGGAACCTTGGTACCTGGGTTATGAAAAAGGTGTGAGCCGTAAAAGGGGGATTATCAAACCCGATAGTCCGCGTACCGGCCCCTACAAAACCTTGGTTGAAACCGGGCATGATTTGCATGAGTTGCACGCGTTGCTTGCGCCCAGGCCCTTGTTGGTATCGGGGGGTGCTGAAGATCCTCCCCTGCGCTGGCAGGCGCTCAACCATCTGGTGGCGGTGAACAAGTTCCTGGGTTACGAGGGTAGGGTGTTCATGTCGAACCGTCCCGGTCATTCACCCACCGCGGAATCAAACGAGGTACTTTACGATTTCTTCGCTTACTGGCTCAAGCAAAAAAAAGTGCTGGTTAAATAATCACTTTAATAAATCCACGAGTCCACCGATGAGAATGATTTTTTTATTTTTGCTTGGTTTGGTTGTTTTAGCCTCACAGGCTTTTTCGCAGGAAGGCTTGGTGAAGAAAGAGGTGTTATATAACGGCATCGAGCTTCCCTCACCCTGGCCACCCCGGCGCACCGCGACTGAGATGAAATCATTCGAACCGATGGCGGTGCCTTATTTGAAAAATGGCCCCTTAGTGGTTCCCATCGATCTGGGCAGGCAGTTGTTCATTGATGATTTTTTGATTGAATCAACGGATTTGAAGAGAAGGTTTCATCAGCCGAAGTATCATGAAAAATCCCCTGTGTTGAAGCCGGAGATGGCTTGGGAGAAAAGTAAAACCACGGCTTTCGCGGCACCTTTCAGTGATGGAGTCTGGTTTGATTCCAGGCAAAATAGGTTCATGATGTGGTATCGATCCGCGACCGGGAGAACCTGCCTGGCTATGTCCCGGGATGGTATTGAATGGATGCGCCCTGACCTTGATCTGGAGCCAGCAAGTAATGTGGTGCTTAAATCGAACCGTGACGCCGCGACTGTTGTGCTTGATCACCAGACGGATGATGAAAAGGAAAGGTTCAAGTTATTTGAGGCGCGCACGAAAAAGTCGCCCTACCATATAGCGCTGCGGGTCTCTTCCGATGGCAGGAAATGGTCGGATGAGGTGAAAGTTTCGGGCCCCTCGTGGGATCGTTCAACCATCTTTTACAACCCGTTTCGCGGTTTGTGGGTGGCGAGCATTCGCGGCCATGATCATGTGGGGCAGGAAGGTGTGCACCGGCTTCGCTGCTACCGCGAGGGAAAGGATTCGCGCGATGTTCTTGGTTGGAGACAGCACACGGATTTGGTCGCCAAGGGGGACTATATTCCCGGTGATCTTCAACCCTGGGTCGCAGCAGACAGGCTGGACCCCCGCAACCCTGATCCGCGATTCAAACATATCGAACCCCAGCTTTATAATCTGGATGTGTTTCCCTACGAAAGCTTGCTGGTGGGATTGTTCACGATCTGGCAGGGACCGGACAACGAGACTTGCCAGAAGTTGGGAATTCACAAAAGAAACGAGGTGCTGGTGGGATTCAGCAGGGATGGATTCCATTGGGATCGCAGTAATCGCGGGCGTTTTATTGGGGTGAGTGAAGACCCGAAGGCATGGAATGCGGGTAATGTTCAATCGGTGGGTGGTGGTTGTCTGGTGGTTGGGGACAAGCTTTATTTCTATTGTTCCGGCAGAACGATGCAGCCCGCTGATTCTGGGGCAACGGGGCTTGCGACGATGCGCAGGGATGGCTTTGCCTCGATGGACGCCAGCGATGTCCAAGGATCGCTTACCACCAAGCTTTTGAGATTTTCAGGAAGCAATCTTTTTGTGAATCTTGATTCACCCAAGGGCGAGCTTAAGGTGGAAGTGGTGGATGAAAAGGGAAAAGTGCTTGAGGATTTCAGCAGGGAAAAATGTCTGCCTTTGGTTGGAGATGGCACAAAGTTGATGGTTCGTTGGCATGGTGGAAAAGATCTGTCAAGCTTGGCCGGAAAGCCTGTGCGCCTGCGCTTTTATCTGACAAGTGGTTCGCTTTATTCCTTCTGGGTTGGTGATGCGAATGGGGCAAGCAACGGGTATGTGGGTGCGGGTGGCCCCGGGTTTAAAGGCAACTTGGACAAATAGGGTTTAGGAATCATCACTCATCAATACCAAGGCAGTCCAAACACTCATTATTTACCGCATCTGTTTATTGTGTTTTTAAATCCAAGGTAAAGGAATGTTTTAGGTTATTTTGCCACGCTGGATGTTCGCGAGGTACTTGCCTACCGCCGGGAAGTCCTCGGCCTTGGTTTTGAACCAGTCGATCGCGTCATTGAAAATATTCTTTTCCTGTTCAAGTGTGACATGGCCCACCAATAGCCTGGTACGAAGGAAAACAAAATAGGTGTCGATCGTGTCGCAGGCACAGTAGTCGTTGATCTCCTGGAGTTTGCCAGCCTTGTGCATGGGGTATACATCATGCCCGGTGATGCCCATTTTTCCGGGTAGTCCCAGCCTGCGAGCCAGC
>SYCV01000003.1 GCA_005786805.1 Planctomycetia bacterium
ACCAAATTACGCCGGGTTTTGGCGAAAATGTTGGATGAAAATGAGTTTTTAAGTCCCTATGGAATTCGTTCATTATCCCGATACCATGCGGACCATCCGTATGTGATAAATTTCGGAGGGAAAGAATATCGTGTTGGCTATCTGCCTGCGGAATCGGATACTGGTATGTTTGGCGGGAATTCAAACTGGCGAGGCCCCATTTGGATGCCTGTCAACGCCCTGATAATTCGTTCGCTTTTCCATTACCACTCTTTTTATGGCCCATCATTCACCATTGAATGCCCCACTGGTTCTGGGAAAAAAATGACGCTCTTCCAAGTCGCGGAGGAAATCGGCAAGCGGCTTGCGAACATTTTTCTTCGTGACTCCAATGGTAAAAGACCGGTCTTTGGCGGTGCGGATAAATTCCAAAATGATCCTTATTGGAAAGACTGTGTTCTTTTTTATGAATACTTTCATGGCGACAACGGGGCCGGCCTTGGAGCAAGTCACCAAACCGGATGGACCGGGGTCATAGCAAGAATTATGAATATGTTCGCGGTCATGGTCCCTGAAAACATTGAAAGCGATAAAATGACTTATTTTGAAAAATTCGCATCATTCTTGGAAGAGTCCGCGGCTTCTCAGCAAGAAGTTTTAAATCCACTGATGAAAGTCAAAGTGTGATATGGATTTTTTAACGGTTGTGAAATGCATGGCCGCCTTGGCGCTTGTTTCCTTGATGTTTTGGATGGGATTGAAGGCTAAGTTTGAGGATGTACTTTCAAGATCAAAAAATCCAAAGTTACTTGCAATTGGATGTTTAGCTAATTTTGTCTTGGTGCCAATGTTTACTTTGGGGTTATTGCATGTTTTCTCCCCAGGTAGCATGGTTAGTGTGGGACTTCTTATACTTGCTGTCTGCCCAGGTGCGCCAGTGGGGCTACCATTTGTTGCTATTGCCCGGGGAGATGTTGCATTCGCCATCAGCCAGATGATCATCCTAAGCACTTTATCAGTTCTATTTTCACCTTTGTTATTGGGGATTTTGTTAAATTATTGGTTTCAGGATGATGATTTGGTGATTGATTACCTTGCGGTCATGCAGACATTATTTTTGATTCAAATCCTTCCTCTTGGACTCGGGTTTCTTCTACACCACTTCACACCTGTTTTTGCTGAAAGATCAATGAATACGCTGGGCATTATTTCCAATTTATTATTGATAGCGACGGTGATACTCATACTCATGGCAGAATATGAAACCCTTATCAGGATCAGGTTTCAAGATTGGTTGGGTATGATGATCATGTATCTTGGTTGCCTGGGTTTAGGTTGGATTTGTGGAGGATCAAGTCGGAGGTTTCGCAATACCTTCTCAATCACCACAGGGGTTAGAAATGCGGCTATTGCATTGGTCATCGTCTCAAATAATTTTCCCGGCACACCTGCTGTGGCCACGGTGGTGGCACAAAGTTTATTGGGTATTATCGGGGGAGTTATTTTCGCGTTGTTCTTAGGCGCCATGCCCGATGCCCGCACCAGCCATGATAGCTGAAGCGAATTATCTTTCGGGAATTTTTTCTTGGATTTAAAGTCTATGACAATGTTTTATTTTTTCATTTTGTTGATTTCGTTCAAGAGGTATTTATCCAAGACATCGTCCGAGGTTAATTCCTTGTTCCCATCGGGATATTCAGAGTTGGGGCCAAATGGTGAAAAAGGGCCATAATGGCGGATATCCAGGGTTTTAGCTTCAAGCCATAACTCGAGGATTTCCGGTTTCGTGAATAAATGATTGATGAAATATCCCTCAAGGTAATCAAAGCTCACATAGTCAAAGTCTTTTGGATCAAGGCCCTGCTCCTCGAGATGATTTTTCACCAGGTCGATCGCCCAAAGGTGATGTTCACCAATGGTGACTTGCCATTGGGTGCATCTTAGTTTTACGAGGTGGGGGGAAAGATTGTATTTGGCCCTGTACTGGGCGCCACGATTCTTATGATTTTTTATCACAACGCATCGAACTGTCATTGGATTTATCCTTTTTTTAAATGAAGGAGGAATCAGGAACCCTTTGCGAAGTTCTATTCGTGTTGGGAGTCCGATTATTCTGGATATTCTTAAAATTATTTCAGAATTTATTCTTGGAATTGATGGTTGTAATTGATGGGCAAAATTTGCAGACTTCAAATCATCAAAATTATCAATGGCCACTCTTTCCACATGGTGATTTTGATAAAAAAATTCATCGGGCTGAAATCAGATTTCGCAACACCGTGAGGTTGACGCCATCCATGTCATGGTTGTCTCCTTCCTCCTTGGGTGTTTCAAGCACCATGGGAAGACTTGCAAATCTTGGGTCATTTAAAATCAGCCTGAATGGTTCAAGGCCCAATGCCCCTTTCCCGATGTGTTCATGCCTGTCCACCCTGCTGCCCAATCCTTTTTTACTGTCATTCAGATGAAAGGCCTTTAGTTTCTTGATGCCTATCAGGGTGTCAAACTCCTGCCAGGTCGCATCGTAATCGGCCTTGGGGAAAAGTGGATATCCCGCGGCGAAGGCATGGCATGTGTCAAAGCAGATCCCCAATTTTTCCGCATGTTTCACGAGCTTTAAGATTCCCGCCATATGTTCAAATTTGCAACCAAGGTTTGTACCCTGCCCCGCGGTGATCTCCAATAAGATCATGACTTTGAAATCAGGGCAACGACGGTGAATTTCATCAAGGCCATTCGCGATGCGGGCGATCCCGGCTTCTTCCCCCGTTTTCAAATGGGAACCTGGGTGTGCCACCAGGTAATCCAATTCCAATTGTTCAGCACGCTGCATTTCATCGACAAAGGCCTCGATTGATTTTGCGAACATCTCGTCATCGGGTGATGCCAGGTTGATCAGGTAGGAATTATGGGAGAGGTTGTGTTTAAGATTCGCTTTTCTGGCGGCCCTTCGAAAATTATCGATATCTTCCTGTGATAGTGGTTTGCCTTTCCATTGGCTGGCATTCTTGGTGAAGACCTGCACCGTCTGGCATAGGTGTGCTTCGGATTCTTCCGCGGCTTTATAGATTCCACCTGCAACTGACATATGCGCGCCAAGGAGAGGCATGTTTTCACCCTATACTTTTGCAAAGATAAATTATCCTTTTACAGCCTAAGGCAAGCTTTAAGCTGATCCAATCAAAAAGATGAAGTTCACAGAAATGATAAACCTAAAAAAAGCCCCTGAACAACATGGTGTTCAGAGGCCATGGTTTGTAATTACTGGTTCGTTAGTAGGTGCCACCAAGGTTTGCTCCACCATTAAACAGGGAGGAGTAGGGATAAAATTCTTCTTCCAAGGTGGGCTGGCTGGCTCCTGGCAGAAGCGAAAAGCGCCTTACAACTGTTGAAGTCCCGGAACCGGTGGCTGCGAGGAAATCAGAACCATTGCTCACCGCAACTGAACCAACCCGAACGCCAGTAGTCTGGGTGGAATTGAATGCGTAGAAGCGGGTGACCAGCTCGAAGGTTACTTCTGGAGTATCCATGGTCATGTTTTGGTTTTCCATGGCTTGCCAGATGGTGACTTCAGGGCCAGCGGTTAGGGTGCCTGTGAGAATTCTGTAGAATCCACCATAGGGGGATCCTGAATTAAGACCGACAGCAACTTGAACGCCACCGGTATATGCTGCCTCGTATGCCATGAACTCGCTGGTTAGGTTCATGGAAATGGATTGGTTACCGGGCAGGATAGGTGTGTCTCCAATCATGAAAAACCTTGAGTTTCTAAATGTCTTGACATGTGATCCACCGCCCGCGCCCGCACCGGTGACAACCGAATTAAATGATGAGCCATCAACATCGCCTACCGCGACAGTAACGCCGCCAGTGAAGGAAACATCATAGGCATAGAACTGGGTGAGGATATTTCCGGTTCTGCCATCAAAGATATTGACTTGGGGACCGCCGCCTGGTCCAGCGCCAACCACCATATCGGCAAAACCATCGGCGTTGAAATCGCCACCCGCGACATCCACCCCGCCAGTGAAGGCGGTGCTGAAAGCAAAGAAGTCAAAAAGTGTGGTGGTGAAATTAGTGGCACCATTGAAAACTTGAACTCTTGGGCCACCCCCCGCGCCTGCGCCAACGATAACATCAGAGATGCCATCGTTATTCACATCAGCCACCGCGGTTTGAACACCACCAGTGAAGTTTTCTTCAAAGGCAAAGAAGCTTGCAAGCACGGTGTTATCAACGCCGCTGTAAACATTGACAGCGGGGCCACCGCCTGCTCCTGCGCCGGTCACATAAATGGGCGTTTCTGGCTGCACGGTATTCAAGCTCATCATGCCACGATCCTCATGCTGGAGAATATGGCAGTGATAGACAAAAGACCCGGTGTAATCAAGATTTTTTATGCGTATAACTGCTCTTCCTGGAGCGATCACATTCCCGTTTGCATCCACCTGCGCTGCGGGAACAAGCACTACATCCTGGTACCATGGCTGTCGGGTGGTGACAGTTGTCATCCCACTGTTTTTAGTATTTGAAGGCACGAATACCGACATGACTTGAACATCGTTGACATGGTAATGGAACGGGTGAGGGACTTTGGAATTATTTACCAAGGTCCATTCCTCGACAGTGTTAAGCCTAGGTTGTGATATTTGTGGGTTGGGGAATACTTCGCCATTGATTTGAAATTGGGAATTTGCACCATTACCGGCGGGATTGGGATCGATGGTGAATGTCACCGTTCGATTTTCCGTGACAGTCGCGGTGGATAAATCCGTGTAGGCTGTGTAGCCGGTTGTCGTTAATGTTGTCGGTGTTGGAAGTGAGCTTACCGGCGAGCCGGAAGCTGTCATCGTCACATTATAAAGGTTGTTGATGCCTGTATTATTGGGTGAATTCATCTGCAACCTGACACTTTGCCCAGCCACTGCGGGAGCGTTCACCAATATTGAATAACGGCTACCTGTGCCCATGGTCAGCAGTGTGCCACCCGCCTGCTGTGCCGCGGTCAGGGTTACAGGAGTGGAATAATTGACTCCGTCCTGCGCGACCACGACTATGTCTTGAAAGGTATTTGTGCTTGTGTTTTTCAAGCTTAGCTGAATGGTAAGCCCGGAAGTCATGTTGGCAATGTTCCAAACTTCAGTTTGTCCGGGTTGGGCGGTGAGGGTTGGGTTTACCAAGCCATTGATGGTTAGTTGCGTTGCCTGATTACCATTGATTGCCTGAGATGTACTGCCTGAAGCGGAGACTACACTTTGGCCCTGCAAAGCCATGGTCCTTTCGCGGAGGCTGGCTATTTGAACGATACTACTGTCAGGTTGCCCAACAATCAGCATGCTGGACAAACCGCGTGCAACCTGCTCGGTGGAATACATGTGATTATGGGGATGAATCCAATAAAGACCATCTGGCTGGGTATCTGGGATCGTATATTGATAGACAAATCCTTGACCTGCAGGCATGCTTAAGAGAACATTGTCGGAACTAAAATTTGGCGAAATATGAAGCCCATGTGTATGATTATTAAGAGGCATTTCAGTTAAATTTGGTGGTTGTACTAACACTCCATCGACATAAATCGGGGTGGCTGGAATTTGCAAACTTTCAAAAGCTGTCCCCTCAAGATCATTCAACAATGTGATTCTAAGTGTGTCGCCACGATTGACTCTCAGGGTTGGCGCTGGGTAGGTATCTCCGGTCACGATAGCAGAAGGATCATATGTGGAAGTTGTAGAATTGTAAACGCTGTTGATACCATCGTTGATTGTCCATCGATAGGTTAAAAAACCAGTGGTAGGTACCGCGGATGATGTCAATGTTTCCAACGGTTGAGTTGAAACATGCGCATCATAGATGATATCCAAAACCTTGGTGGATGGATTTGCGGTAATCAAATTGGGTTGCACATAACCCAAGGGATTAGTCGTAGGGGTGAGCCTATCTTCCAATTGGAATAAAGAGGGTCTGAAGAAATTGTTTTTTTTCTTTTTGAAATTCATGCCAGGTTCCTTGAAGAGGTTCAAATTATAGTCGAGCGCTTATAAAGCGGTCTAAAATCATGCTCCATTATATTGTTAATATAGGTAATTTGATAAGTTTAGGCAATTATTAAAAAGTTTTTTTCACAATGTTATTAAATAGGCTTTTTAATTAGACTTTTATGTATTTTTTTACTGAAAAGACTTATTTTCCTGGGTTAAGTGCGTCTTCAAGGGTTTTTCGCACTAATTCCTCATGGATTTTCTGCACCAAATCGAATTGTTTTCGCTCTTCTTCCTCGATGGTGCGCAGCATTGCAACCAGTTTGTTGATGTCGGTAAGGGTACCCATAGCGGCAAGGACTTCGTCAATCGCCTGCAGAAGTTTCTTGAATTGGGAACGGGATTCCGCAAGTGCAGTTCGCGAAGCCTCAACCCGTTTATCCAAGGTCAGGGAGGAATCTTCAAGTGCCTTGCGGAAGGAATCAATCGCCCTTGAGGTCGCGGGGAATTCGACCAGCGTGATTTTCCGCAGGGGTTCATGGATGGTATCTTGGACTCGTTTGTACCGCTCAGCATCAACCCGATTTAACTTGAATTCCCTCAGGATGCGGGTGTAAGCTTCCAAGATTTCATTGGTGTTGGCAAGCTTGGTCTCAAGGTTGCGCTCTATCTCGTCACAGCGGGCGGCCATTGGCCCAAGTTGTTCAACCTTCACACCCGTAGCCGCGAGGTCGAGGCTTGATATTCCCAGTCTTGCCTCAGATTCAAGAAGCTGGCCTTTGGCCTGCTCCAGGGCAAGTTTGTGTTTTTCCTCCTCCCGAGCGATTTCCGCAAGCAGGTCGCTTTCAGATACGATGAAGAACATGTAGCGTTCCTTGCTTGTGACCAGGTGCGGGCCGGTTTCCACATCATGATCAAGGGCTTCCAGCCAGAATTCCATCCGATAACGGGGTTGATAGGCGTTGCTGCCACCCGGCACAGCCAGCCCAAGTTTTCCAAGGGCAAAATCACTTTGAACTTCCTCATCAATTTTTTCAAATGTGTCGGGTTGGATTTGGAAGGATCGTACCGCCTGCCTTCGTTCTGATAGTTTTTTGGATTTTGTGAGTTCATCCTTGATGGCTGCAAGCGTCTTGATCTCGCCCGGGGTTGACTCAAGAAGTTTTTGGAACGAAGGAAGCGAGAATCTCCTTGCCTCCTTCTCAGGTTCCTTGGATTCTGTTTTCTTGCCTGATGGCATAACCGCGCCAAGGAATGTCACTCCTCCAAGCACCGAGCCATGGGTTGAAATCATCTGGGGAATGGCGGAAATCAGAAACAGGTCCTTCACATTAAGGTTCTCGGATTCAACCTTTTTCACGGTGAGGGCGTAACGGATATCGCCCAACCCATGGGCATCGTTTGCATTGCCTCGGAAAGGAAGTCTGGCAAGCGGGGTCACCATGAATCCATCCTTGGTCCTTCGCAATGCATCCGGTTCGAAATCCGCATTGGGGGCTTCATCGGTGTTGGGCTTTAAAAGCATGCCCCTGCGGCCCAGTACGCCCTCCTGGTCCTCGTATTCCAGATAGAAACTGATTTCCTCCCTGAGGTTTTCAGTGCTGAAACTGAAAGATCGCTTACCAGTCAATGTGGGATTGATCGCGTCAATCTTGGCGCCTGCCTTGTTTACCGCCCTGATCAAGGCGAGATCGGTATCAGCCTCGCCCGTCACAATAAGGCTTGTGCCTTCAGGAACGGTCACTCTGCTCATATCAGAACCGGACTGCAGCATGTCCTGGGCTTCAAAGCGTTGCTTAAGGCCTTTGAGCCCGGAGGGATTGTCACCTGGGTTTGTACGGTAGTAGAGGTAAGCGGGGTGACTTTCCTCCACCATGAGTTTTAGAAGCATAGGCGGGGGCACGAGGACCAACCGCTTGTTTGCAGTGCGGTAATCGAGAGCCTGCGCGGTAAAATCTATGCTTTCACGCAGGTCTGCGATCTGGCCGCTGTATTCATTGCCCGCACCCCGCTGCAGGGTCATGGTGTTGTTGGAGGAATTACCCCAGGATCGGATGACAACATTTTCCGGTATTGCCATCACCCTAAGTTTCCTGCGGTAGATGGCATTGCCGCCCAGTTGCCTGATCGCATCAAGGCAGGCTTTCAGGGAATCAAGGACTTCACTACCCGAGTCATTGGCATGTTTTTCAAGGAAATGCTCGATATCATCGAAGGAGAGTGGGTCTTCGGGTCTGCCGGGTTTCAAGTCGGGAGGTAGTGAATCCAGTGCTGGAATTTTCAAGGATATCCAGTCTTCGAGGTCAAAGTAGGTGAGAGCCCGCCAGCCTTCAGGGGGCCTGCGATCGAATCGAACCATCGCAGGGCCCTGGTCGATATTTTTTAGTTTGAGATAATCGTTGAAGCGTGACACGGCCCTTTCAGATGGGCGCCCCGCGATGAGATACTTGACCGCGCGGACTTTTACAGGGAATGGAGGCGCGTCACGACCGACCCTCACCTGTCCGGATTCAGGGAAGCCGACCAGTTCAAGGTAGGTATGCCTGGGCCAGATTACATTTTTCAAGGAGACATTTCGGTCCATCCAGGTCAGCAAAACCTCGTGAAGTGATTGCATGCTGGAAAGGTTGATTTCATCCGTGCCGATATTTGGAATTCCCGCGCCAGCGACTGATAATCCAAGCGCGACCAGATACATGCCCAAGGTGAGTCCAAGGGCGCGCCATCCAAGTGTCTTGAGCCTTTTCCAATCGAGGACCTCGTCCACGGGAAGGCCCTTCAACCTTTCCTCGGTTTCGAGGAGCATTTGTTGGAGCAATTCCGCGGAGGCGCCTCTTTCCCTGAGAACCGCAGGTGAACTTAACTCGACCGCGGTGATAAGTCGGTCATTCAATCGATCAGGGAATTTGTTCTCCAGCAACAAGGCGAGTGAATCATCGCGGTAATCCTTGTTGAGCCTCAGTGCGATACGAGTCGCGGTAAGCACAACCACGCCCAAGGTGAGAACGCCCAGCAGAAAAATTCGCAAGAACCTTGGCATCGCCTGCACCCAGTCGATCCCAAACAACCTGTAGCATCCGTAATCAAGTAAAAGATCCAGCCACATCCATGCGAACGCAAAGATGATGATGCCCAAAACAGCTTCAAGGATCACATATTGGCGAATACGGCCGCGCAGAAACACAAGCGGGCCCGAAAGGGCGGGTTGTTGGTTCAGATGCGGCGATTGGTCAGCCATTGAAACTTATTCTCCAGTTAAAATCACGCGATACGCAACAGCTTGCGGGTCAGCCACTCAAAGGAAAGCAATCCAACCACCGCGATAAGCAACCAGGGAAGAATGACTGGTTTGTTATCCTTCCCAGTCCACATCGTTATGCCGTCATCCCATAAATCCTTGACCGGCCCGCGATTGCGCTGCTCCTTGATGTCTGTTTTCATGCAGAGAGGAATCAGGCTGGCGGAGCGAAGGTCGAAGAACAACCTTGGTGGTTCCTCCGATCCCTTGGATGTTTCCGACCCGGCGTTGGCGACAGGGGCTTGGAGTCTCTGTTTGATTGTTTCCCGGTCCGCATCGGAAAGCCTCGGAAGCACCATCTCTGCGGGGCTTGCGATCTTGTATAGGGCGGTGAAGTCCGGCCTGGTGTTTTCTTTTTCCGGGTCGGGTTGTTCAACAATGATGTAATTGCCCGAGAGCTTGTCCCCTGTTTCGGGAACATCAAAGACAACCTCATACCGTCCCGCGCTGCGAAGCATGAACCTGGCCCTGAAAACACCCTCGCTTCCCGGCCTTGGGGTCATCAGTATTTCCTTGGGAATTTCAGATTGCGCGACACCCGCGGGAGGATTGATCATGACCCGGGGAGGTTTGCCGCCGGAACCCAGGGGCTTGCCGCCCTTGTCGTCAATTCGCGCTTCAAACTCGATGAATCGGTTTGCAAGGTAGGGGCCGCCAAGGTAGGGGGAGATCCTGCGATTTTCCTTTCCCGTAGCAGCGGCGCTCGCATATCGGGCGAGCTTCATCCAGAAGCGCTCGAAGTATTGTTCGCGGTATTGCCTCAGGCGCCAAACCTCGCCAGATCCGATCCATACGACTCTTTTGCCGCTTGATGGGTCACTGATCACCACGAAGGGTTGCTCCTTGCCATCCTTGCTTTTGACGAGGGGGTCATTGAAACGGGCAACAACTATGGAGCCAGTCTTCGCTTGTTCAATGGGATAAAAATTGTAGAAGCCGCGTTTGGGCTGGCCGTCCTTGCCCTCGACATTGAAGAATTGTTCCCAATCCTTGAGGAAAGGCAACTGGTCGTCCTCATCGAGGCGGAGAAATTCCATCTCAGGAGTCGCCCCATCGAAGCGCAAAGGTTTTGGTGAATCAGGTTTCCTATCCATTTCCTCGATGCGGATATCCTTCAAAACAACCGGGTAAAGATCCAGAATGGGCTTGAGTTTTTCCCTTTCGGCTCCGGGGCGGGCGAGTTCCAGGGTGTGCAATGGGCCTGCAACAACGACCAATCCACCACCTTTCTCGACCCAGGTCCGAAGCAGGTTCATCGAAAGATCGCTGACCTGTTTCCAATCCGGATCGAAAGCCATGATCACATCGTAAGAGGCGAGATCGTAGATTTTCTCGGCGGGGTCAACCGTGTTGGAATCAAACAAATCAGGGAACCTGGTGAGGAGTTTTTCGGGAGGTATGTCCTGGACGATGCCCGGGCGCCTTTCTGTTTTTCCCGGTGGGTTTTGGAGAAGGATCGCAAGTTCCGCGCGCTTTCTCTCGGTTTCACGCACAAAAAGGGTTCTCACAAACTGGTAATCACGCATTGGGCCGCTGGCGATCAAGAGAACCCGCAGCGGTTTGTCCATCACCCGCATCTCAACTGGCCCACGCGTGTGCTCCTTGTCCAACGCGATCTCCGCTTTGTCGCGAGGAACCCGGGCCACAAACCTAAGCTCACTGTCCGGGGTTTCCGCGAGAACCCACTTTTTACCCGCAAGGTCGGCTTCACGGCCGGCAGCCTTCGCGAGTGCCTGGGCGTCCACCTGGAACTCAACCTCCCCGCGGGGCGGGTTACCCTTGTCGAAGGTCGCAACCGGCGCAGGGATGGTTATCTTGTTCCCGAGGTTTATCCTGACTTTGTCCTTGGATCCCTTGGAACCTGCCTCCTCGATCGCGACATCGAGTAGCTCTTCCTTGCCTGACTGGTTTTTTCGAACATTTGTGATATCGAGGAATGGTTGGAATTCGCGCTCCGCAAGGCCCTCACCCACGACTTCAACAGCAACACGGAACCGGTCATCAGGCTGTACACGGGATGGGACCCGGAGGTCGACAATCTCGGTTTTTATCTTGGGGCGATCCTCGCCAACCGCTACGACAAAGATGGGAATTCGCGAGGAGGTGGCTCTTTCCTCGAGATCCTTGAGCGCCTGCAATGTTCCCTCGGTGCTGCGGCCATCAGAAAAGACAACGATGCCCTGGGTCATCTGGTTCATTTCGCGTTGCAGTAATCCCACGACACTGTCAACCAGGTTAGTCGCGTTGAAATCGCCTGCTTCAATTTTCGCCCTGCCCGAATTCACAATAGCCTGCAGCCTGGCCTGCTCGGATTCTGTCGCACCTTCCCTTGGATTCACCGCCTTGCCCGGAAGCAGCCAAGCCTCCAGACCTTCAATACCAAGTTTTTCTGGCTTGAAAGGTGTGCTCTCCTTCAATGCCTCCTTTAGTTTTTCGCGGTCTTCCCTGGTCAGGCAGGCGCCATCCTGGAATTGCAGGAAGTTCTCATCAAGGGATCTTCCAAAACGATAGGCAAACACCGGGTTTGTTTTTTCGAGCGCGCCCAGGAAGTCAATGGTGGAATCACCCAGGAACTTGATGACTTTTTCCTGCCTTGAAGCCAGCTTGCTCAAAGGCATCGATTCGGAGGGGATGTCATCAATTGTGCCTGTCATGCTACCTGATGCGTCGAAGGCGACCACCACCCTGGACCTCGAGGTGCTTTGCTCCCAGGTTTGTTCCGCGGGCAGCAGGAATGCGAACGCGAGCAAGCCGTACACAACCGCCCTGGATAACCCAAGGATCATGGCCCAGACGATTCCAATGGAACGGCTGTCACGAAGGTACATCCATCCGATGAATACGAAGGCAAGGATGAGGACCAAGGTTAGGACAACGATCCAGACTGAGGGTGGCAGTTCCCTGGAGAAAACACGCAGGGGATCAGCCAGCCTTCTGAAGACAAATTCGGTGACCTGGACTGGAAGATTTTCGTTCATACACCCAGACTCCTCGCCAGGTTCAAGGGGGTTTTTTCACTGCCCCGCAGATGATAGCTCAGGTGAACAGCCAGCGCCTGCTCAGCGATCAGGATGACAAGGAATACAAGGTAAAGCCAGGGTGATTCCGAGGCATCGGGAGTCCTGTTCTTGAGGGAGTCGTAATTGTCACCGGGAGACCACAATGCCACCTTTCCCGCCCTTGGATCGGCGGCGAAACGATTTGCCTCAAGCTTTTCGCGGGCGGTTCTTCTCAAATCGCCCTCCGCCTGGGCATCAACATTGAATGAGTACGCCTCGACTTCGATTGTTGGAGTTTCTTTGCCATCGGGTGGGCTGTTGGGGAAGAACTCGAAGAACCATGATCCGGGTTTGGCACTTTGGTTGAAGGTGAAATCGAGCAGGCCATCGCGTTGCACCATGGGTTGCTCTGAGATGCGGACGGGATTGGCGACGGCAGCCTGGCCGGGCGTGGAGCTTACCTCCATCAACTGGTAGGATCCTGATACTTTGGGTTGATAGCGGGTTGAGTCCAACGAGAGCTTTATGTCATCGCCCACGATTTTGTTGCGGTCACTTCCCTCACTGGAAAGGTAGCGCTGTAAATCCATCAGAAACACGGGATAGCTCCAGGAGACCGGGCTTCCCGCACCCCATTCATTCCAGCCATCGGTGGCACCCGGCACGGTGGGCCTGGTTCCAGCGGGAGTGAGAATGGCTGCAACTTTCCCCCGGCCCAGTTTTCGCGCGATGGCAAGCGGATCGCCAAACAGGATGCTTTTTCGGAAGTCCTCGTATTCACGCGCCAGCGGCCTCAGGGAGGGTTGCGACCAGAATTCCTTCATGCCCGGGATGTTTTGCGCCGCATCACCCGGATCGTTCAGCAGCGCTTCCAACGCCTGTCCCACACGATATTGGGAATCCGCGGCAAGGCTTTCCTTGATGGCCCTCTCGTGTTTGCGCAGCAACTTTTGGAATTTCTCCTGCGCAGGGTCATCGTAGGGAATGCGCCCCAGAAGGTTCCTTGCCCTTTCCTTGTAGGAATCACGCTGGCTATCATCATTCCATTTGCGGTTTGCAAGCAGGATGATTTCCTCGGTGGCATTGCCCGAGGGATCATAGGTGAAACGGGGCCTTGCCTGGAAATAACGATCTATCAGCAGGAAGCGCATGGCACCCTGGTTCCGGGCCAGCCCGAATATCACCGGATGGTCGGGCGAGGGGAACATGATCTTGGGCTGTTCATCCCTCTGTTTCATCTCTGATCGGATCGCCTCGGGCAGTGCATCCGTTGGTTTTTCAGCTAGCAGAAGTGGGAACAATCCCTTTTCTTTTTCAAAAAGACTGTTGAAGAATACAGGTTTGCTGCGATCACCGAGGAACCAGACAAGACCACCACCTCGTTCAACAAAGGTGCGAAGCTTGCTGATCACTTTTTCTGATTTGATCTCGGGGATATTAAGAAGATAAATGGAAGGATAGATCTCAAGGTCTGCCTTTTCAAGATCATCGATTGAGCGGTGTTCGACCTCATAGGCCCTTGCTGCTGCCAGGGCAAACTCGACATGGAATGAGTCGCCCCCTGGAAGGCGTCCTTCCGCCCCGGCGCCATCAACGACCAGCACGGGCACCCGGGATCTTACCTCCAGCACTATTTCCCGCGCATTATCTGAAAGAACCCCCGTTTTTTCATCCTCGGTTATTTCCGCCCTTACACGGACAAATTCACGATCCATCCGCAGCTTGCGGTCGCGTTCATCCGATTTGTCGGATGATTTCAATGCCGCGTTCGCAGGCTTGTTCTTTCGGGAAAGAATCAATGAGAAGCGTTTTTCGGTCCTCTGGCCCGAGGGAAGGCTGTCAACTGGTTGTGAGGCGCCAAAGTCTTCCTGGCCATCAACCTTCACATGGAGGAAGGTTTTCTTGTCAGCGGCGCCGAAGTTCTGGATGCCAACGGAAAATTCCACCGCGACCCCCTCGGATGCGAGCCTGGATTCAGCGCGAAAATCAACCACCGCGAGATTGTCATGATGGATGGTCAGCTGCCTGCTTTCACCACGGTAGGGATGTGCCACATCCACCAGGCTGAGATTGACCCCTGATTCAAGCAACCTGTCCATCCCCTGCCTGAGTTTTTCCTTCTCGGGGCCGACCGACCAATCCACCTCGCGGAAGTCGCCCGCGAGATGCAGGGTTTTCGTGCCCACCTGGATGGTGCCGAAGTAATCGCCCGCCGCTTCCATTCCCCTAAGGGCGTCACGGTGAAGGAATCCGGGTTTCAAAGCGTCAAGTTTCAATGAAAGATCCTCGATCGCCTGCTCGTTGATGCTGCCTTCAAACACGGGCGTGGCCGGGTCGGAAAGAAGCACCACGCGCATCTGCTGCACGCCATTGGCCTGGGATAGCTTGCGCGCTATTTTCTTTGTCTCCTCGACTGCAACCTTGAAAGAGGAGGTCTCGCCAGTTGGCTCGGTCCAGCGGTCTGTCATGCTAAGTGAATCGTCCAGCAAGAGGAAATGAAACCCGGATGATCCTGAACCCCGGCCAAGTGTCTCGCCCACAAATCTGGCGACAAGAAATCCGGTCAGCAACACCAGGAAGATTCTTAGAAGCAAAAGCAGCAGTTGCTCGATGATGAGCTTGCGCTTGTTCCGCTTCATGGCCTCGAGAAGGAATTCCATGGCGGCCCATTCAACCCGCTTGTAGCGAATGCGGTTGATCAAATGAATGATGATCGGGGCGCTGATGAGCAATCCGCCAAGGATCATCGACCATGGATTAAGAAAAAGTTCCATCTACCCTCTGTTAGTCTCCAGCATAAAAATCATGGAATTCTCAGCGAACCGTCCCGCCGTGGCCCCGGGCATTGCGGTCATCAAGCCTCATGTTGAGGAATTTGCTGAGTACCGCGTCAAGGTAATCACCCGTGGTGACCATCTGGTAATCGATCCCGAGCTTGGTGCAACCCCTGCGCACATCAACCAGGTATTTTTCAAGTGCCTCGATGTAACCATCACGAAGCGCCCTGGGGTCGCAAAGTAAATCGGGTTGTTCCTCCATGCCCTCAAATTTGGTGCTTCCCGTGAAAGGAAAGTTGATCTCATCGGTGTCAAGCACATGGAACGCGAGGATGTCGTGCCTGCGGTGCCTGAGCATCTCAAGGCCCTTGAACAGCTCGGGCCTGTCAACCAGGAAATCGGAGAAAACGATGACGAGTCCGCGCTGGTTCACTGATTCCGCGACCCTGCGCATCACCTGGGAAAAATCAGTCTTCTTCGCGGGCTTGCTTTGATGCAATCCCATCACGAAGGCATCCAGGTGCGACATCTGCGACCTGGCGGGAAGTATCGTGCGCACCTGCGAATCAAAGGTGACAAGGCCGACCGCATCGTGCTGCCTGAGCAATAGGTAGCCAAGGCAGGCCGCGGCGGTGCAGCCGTAATCGTACTTGGTCATCGCGCCATTGCCGTAGCGCATCGACTCGCTCACATCCACAATCATGGTGGCGCGAAGGTTGGTTTCCTCCTCGTATTGCTTGATCACAAACCTGTCGGTGCGTGACCAGACTTTCCAGTCGAGATGGCGGATATCATCGCCATGCGTGTATTCACGATGCTGCAGGAATTCAATGCTGTGGCCGAATACCGGGCTTTTGTGCAGCCCCGCGATGAAGCCCTCGACAACCTGGCGGGCGCGAATCTCAAGCCTGCCTATGCGGCCAATGGTCGTTGGGTGCAAAAATCTGCGGGCATCTTCCTGGGGTGATTGTGGCACGGGTTTTTAATTCTCTTTGGGTTGATCAGGAAGCAAAGATCTTCTGGAATCTTTCATCTTTCCTCAGGTCGCCCTCGTGGCTGGGGGTTTCCTGCACGATCTTCTCGATCACCTTGTCTGGAGTGACACCTTCGCTTGCGGCGGTGAAGTTGGTGAGAATACGATGCCTGAGAACGGGCAATGCCAAGGCCTGGATGTCCTCGACTGAAACATGAACCCTGCCATGCAGCAGCGCGCGCGCCTTCGCCCCCAAGATAAGATTCTGCACTGCGCGGGGCCCCGCACCCCATGACAACCATTCGTCTATGAATTTAGGGACACCAGGTTCGCCTATGCGGGTCTGCCTGACCAATGCCAGCGTGTAGCGGATCGCATGGTCACTGACCGGCACCCTGCGAACCAGGTTTTGCAGGTCCATGATCTGCTGCCCGCCAAGGATAGGCTTCACATCATCAATGAAGGTTGAGGTTGTCTTGGATGCGATTTCGAATTCCTCGTTGAAGGTTGGATACTTCACAAACACCTTGAACATGAAACGATCCTGCTGTGCCTCGGGCAACGGGGAGGTGCCTTCCTGCTCGGTCGGGTTTTGAGTTGCAAGAACGAAGAAAGGGCTTTAAAGCTTGTGCCTGGTGCGGCCCACAGTGACCTGCCTTTCCTGCATGGCTTCGAGGAGTGCGGCCTGGGTCTGGGGAGGGGTTCGGTTGATTTCATCGGCAAGGACCACATTCGCAAACAAGGGGCCCTGCAGGAACTTGAACTCGCGACCGCCGGTATCCCTGTTTTCCTGGATCACCTCGGTGCCTGTGATGTCGGAGGGCATGAGGTCTGGGGTGAACTGGATCCTACTGAAGGAGAGAGAAAGGGTTCGGGCCAGGGTGCTGATCATGAGGGTCTTGGCAAGCCCGGGAACACCCTCAAGCATGCAATGGCCCTTGCTGAAGAGCGCGATGAGTAATTCCTCGATGACCTGGTTCTGCCCGACAATCACCTTGGACAGCTCGGTTTTGATGCCATCAAATGCCGAGCGTAATTTCTTTGATTCCTCGATGTCATTCTGGCTGAGGGGGGCCATGGTTTGGTCGCGATGCAGTTGCTTGGTTTGAAGGGTTGGTTGGATTGAATCACTCATTCTTAAGAATCCTGAAATAAAAGTTAAAGGAAGGAAGTAATTATCGCTGATAAATCGGCACTATGCCACCATCAAGTTGCATGATGGTCAAATGCACCGCGGTGATAAACACCGGGCCTACATGGCCGCCGGTCCAGGAGCCATCTGCGCCCTGAGATCGGATGAGAGTATCAAAAGTCGCCTTGCGATACTTCTTCCAGGTCAATTTGTCATTATCCTTTGTCTCGCCAAAAAGCTTGTTCCAGCCATCGTCGCCAAGGGTGTAAAGAGCCTGAGCGTAGTAGTAATGGGTGTATTCGTCGTGGCCATGGCGCTGGTTGCCGAGAGTGCCGATGTTGTTAAGGCAGAATTTAAACCATTTTTTGATGAGTGGTGAGTTGTAATCGCCGGAACTGAAACCGCAGGAAATAGCTGCAGCCGTGAGTGCGGGCCTGCCCTCACCGCCACCGCCACCGCCAAGGCTGTAGATGACCCCGCCTTGTGGATTGGTGGATTCCTCCAGGTAAGCAACAGCCTCCTTGATTGCCTCCTGTGGAACAGCAATGCCGGCGTTGCGTGCTGCACGAAGTGCCTGCACCTGGGTGATGGTAACCGAGCCCTCATCAAAATTATTACCTTCCTTGGCGGAGACATATCCCCAGCCACCCAAGGGGGTTTTATTATCCTTCATGGAGACCCTTCGGGTTTGCGCGTCCCGGGAAAACTTACCCGCCCTGACCAAAATTTCCTCGAGCTTCCGCCTTCGGTCGCCTTCCTCCTCCTCGCCGTATACCGAGGCGAGGAACAGCATGCCAAAGCCATGGCCATACATGTATCTGCCCGCTTCGCCTGGTATGTTAGGGTTTCCGATCATGCCATTGGGTTGGCATCGTGCCATGAGAAAATCAACCGCCCTGCGGATATTGTCGCGATATTGTCCTTCACGAATGGTGCTTCCCTCCATGAGCATGGTCATTCCACCCAGTGCGGTCATGGTGATAGGGTATTGGCCGCCTGTGGCTTCCCAATGGCCGTCCTTGTGCTGGTTACGGGACATCCAGGTAAGCCCTTTTTTTATGGCATCCTGGTACTCCTTGGGAATCTCGTCACCCCGCAGGCAGGGGAGATTGACGGCTGTCAAAAGCAATGCAACAGCAAAGAGTTTTAGTTTCATGTGTAATACCCCGGGTATGACTTTGACTGATGGATAAAAGGCCCTTCAATAAAAGAAACACCATTTAGCTTCAGACGAACAAGGTTACAGTATCTAACATAAAATCACGAATTCTTTTTCCCCGCCTCCTGGGCCGGAACACCGGTGGTGTCGTTTCCAAAGCGGAAGTTTATCTTAAGCTGATAGTTCACGAACTCAATTTTGCCATTTTTAAGGTCAAGGTTGAGGTTGTGGAACTGGATCCCATTCGGGATGTTTTCATTGTCATATATGAGTTTTCCGGTGCGTTTATCGATGCTCTTGGCGGCGACTATCTGCATGACATTGCGAATCGGGCCGTTGGCAACCATCTTGTGCATGCGTGAGGTGAACAAGATCATCGGGGTATCCTGGAAGGATTCCAGCACCACCATCTGGTGGGAGACGGGATTGTGCCATCGTAATTTCCCTGTATCCCTTTCAAATGCGAAAAACTCGCCATTCACAGGTTGGGCGCGCATGCCACTGCCTGGCATCAGGTTGGTTTGAATACCACCCCATGGCATGACATTGGCATTAACAGGATTATTGAATCCCACATAAAAGTTGGATTTGTCCGCGAGAAGGAGTGCTGCGGCCCCCTTGGTGATGAACTTCGGGTCAAGTTTTGTGGAAAGCACCTGGGTGCCCTCGGGAATTCGCCATGCCTTCACCTTGCCATCAGGTTCAATCACCCCGGTAAAACCGGGTTGCTCATCAGACTTCACCACCAATGATCCTGCTGGGAAGGTTTCCTTCCAGGTGTCCTTGCCATTGACTATATCGTAAAGTCGAAGAGTGGTTGCACCATCGGGTATTGTCTCGTTGATCAACAGTTTGCCGCCGATTATCCGTTCTCGCTTGGCGAAGAACTGCGAGAAATCAGGTACTTTGACTGAAACCCCATCATATGCCCTGATGGCCCTGGTCGCGGAGGGGTTGTTCTCGGGAGTCATGTCCACAACAAAAATATGCTTGCCATCGCTGAAAAGTATGGAACGGGAATTTATATCAGACCTGGTCCAAAGGGTTTTCCCAGTGAGGGGATCAACCGCGACAAGCCCGTCACGGGTCTGCAATGCGGCCACGCCAGCGGTCATGGGGTTTGAAAGCCCGATACGCTGGGCCCAACCATCGGGGTAGAGTATCCTGATGGAGCCATCAGGATCCACATTAAGCTGGTTGTAACCGGGAGGTGAGGTTGGTGCCTGCCCGGGCAGAAAACCCATCGGGTTGTAAAGGTTCTTTTCCCACAGGATCTTCTTGCCCACGGGGTCGATGGCGAATACCAAATGCCCAAGGGGCAGCAGCACCAGGTGTCCCTGCGCCTGCAATGGGAAACGCACGAGGTGAGGCTGGCCATTGCCATACACCAGATTTTGGAAAAGTGTGCGCGTGATGTTCATCGACCACTCCTCCTTGCCCGTGAGGGTGTCATTTATTTTCAGCGCATGGTAGTCAAACCGCAAGGCAAGCCTGTTTCGCTGGAAGTAAGGAAGTGGTGATTCAGGTTCCTCGAATCGGTAGCTTTGGGTTTGCTGATGGAAGTTCCCTCGCTCCTCGGTGACAGTGATCTTACGCGCCTCGGGAGTCATCTTGGATTCTGAGAGCATGGCGACGAATTTTTTGTCTGCATTGGCTTCCTTGAGTAAATCAGAGCCTTTTTTGCCATCGCGAATGACCACATCCGAATACTCCCTGCCCAGTTTCCTGTAACACCACAGGGCATCGTCAAGCAGGTTTTTATTGGTGTAAATGCGGGCAAGAATCTCGTAAGCCCTGCCAGCTAGGGCGGGGCTTTCAGACAGCACAGGTTGAAGCACTTGCTCCGCAAGCAACAGGGCGGCGGGATCATCCAGCAGGCGTTCTGCAAGCTTCAATCGTGCCTCCCGGCCCACATCAAACAGGGAACCTGAGAACCCGACAAATTTCTTGAGTTCATCAAGGGTGGGGCCCTTCTTAAGGAGTTGCTCCCAATTTGACTGGATTTTTGCCTCGAGGGGCTTTTTGTTTTCCGGAGTCGCCTTGGCGACCATGGCTGCAATGCGCCCCTGCGCCCATACCTCGCCTGACGCCCTCACCGAGGGTTCATCAAGCACTGAGATCAAATCGTCAGATTGCGAGCTTGCAGCGAATTCCTGGTACTTGTCAAACGCGTCAATCAGGCGGCCCTGGCTCTCCCTGCCTTTTGCAACCAGGCAAAGGAAATTAGTCCTTCTTCGACGACCTTCCGCCTCTGTCTCCAGTCGTTCTTTCTCCTCGGCCCCCACCCGCACATCCACCTTGCAAAGGGCCTCGTATTCCGCGAGGACTGGCTCTGCCGCATTGAAATCCTGCTGGAAGTAATCCGTGAATGCCTCAAACAATTTGGCACGGGCGCGATCCTTGATATCAGGGGTGATGTTTTGCGCGAGGACTTTCTTCAAATCATCGATTGCGCCTTTCAAATCACCCTTGTTGAGCCTTAATTCGCCACGCTCGGTTAGCCCAAGCGGATCGTTGGGATTGGACTTGATCAGCAAGTCGATCTGCTCGAGTTTGATCGCGAGCTGGGGATAGACCGCGACATCGCTGGTGGTCTGGGAGATTACGGCTCCCTCGTGAAAAATAAGATTGCCGGCTATTTCGGTTTTACGAGACCGTGTGTGCGCGAGGATCTTACCCCGGGCGACATCAATCGCGCAGACCTCAGGTTCCTTGGCGGAGTTGGATTCCTTAATGGGAAGATAATAGATGTTGTCGGAGGCAACTCCAAGCCCGGAAGGCACGCCAGTTTCAAGGGTCCAGGTGGTATTGCCATTGTTGATGTCAATGCCCCTGCAGGTTTTACGCCCGATAACCAGGGCCTGCCCCGCATACACGCCGCCAAAGTAGAGATCCTCTTCCTGGCGGTTCTGGGTCCAGACCTTGGTGCCATCCCGAAGGTTGACACAATGAATTGCGCGGGCATCAGGAGCGGTGAAAATAACCTTGCCATCCTGGATCACGGGCGCGGTGACTTTCCATTGGTTGTTGAAGGATGGGTTCATCAAACCGCCATTGCCCCTGCGGGGGAACATTCCATTGATCCTTGGCCGGTTGGGATCAGTGGATTCGGCGCTTTCAGTCTTGTCACGGTACATATAGGCCCAAACCAAGCTTCCTGTAAGCAGATCCACTCCCAGCAATGCACCGGAATTTGTCGGGCACACAAGGATCCCCTCGCCATAGGCTAGATGCGCTGCCTGGGTTCGACGACCAACATCCTGCTCCAGTTTATCTCGGGTGGTTACCAGGGTTTGGATTCCAAGCAACTTGCCCGTGGTGGGGTCGAGTGTCACCAACCTGAGTTCCTGTTGTTTTTCAGTAAGCACATATAACTTCCCGCTCACTGGAACCGGGGGTCCGAGAAAATGCGTGTCGCCCAAGTCGCTTTTTTCGTCGCGTTCACCTATTTCCCATCGAAGCTTCCCAGTTATCAGGTCGTAGGCCTGGAGCTTGCTGAATAGGATCGCATCATTGACTTCCTTGTTGGGTGCCCGGCCATTGTTGTTTTGAATACCGTTGATATTCATGTAAGGGTTCGCGGAGGGAGGCGGTGGCACCGAAAGATCCTCAACACAGAACACATTTCTGCCATCTGAGGACAAACAACCCAGCGAGGTGTTTTCAAATAGGATTCCGGGCCGGAGGTTGTTGTTCACATAGGTGATAAGCCATTGGTTCAAAATCTCTTTTTTCTTGTCCTGGGATACAGCGTCAATACCCCAGTCGGACCGTGCCTCCCATTCAAGCTTGCCTGTTTTAACCTGCAAGGCATGAATCCCCCAGTAGCTTCGATAAACAAGAAGTGGAATTTTTTCATCGTTCTTGGTGATGGTTGTCGCAAGAGGGAAGAATCCTGGAAGCATCGCCTGCTGGCGTTGCATAACCATGTAATTTTCCGACATTTTCAGGGCGTTTTTGGATTCATTGGTCTTAGCGGTTGGAACCTTCCACTTTGCCTCCATGAAAGGAGTTCCACCGGGGGTCTGGGCATTGCGCTTCAAATTGCCCGCAAACATCTGCCAGTCGAACACGCCCATCTCGCCCGCCCTGTTTTGCTTGCTTGCAACTTCCTTAAGCCCGTCCAGTGGAGTCGGGGATCCATCGAGGTTTATTTCTCGCAAACCACGGGAGCTTAACATCGCCCATAACTTCTGCCCCCGTGCCAGATCTCCTGATTGAAAGAAAGCATATGCGGCTTTGAATAGCGTGCGGGGTGATAGTTTTTCGCTTCCATCCCGATCAAGCAATTTTTCATAGCAGAGGGATGCAGCCATGAAGTTTCCACGATCCAGTTGGTAGGTTCCCAGTAAAAGGGCTGCTTCTGAACCGGGATCGGTATGAAGGTAAAGTTTCATGACTTGGGCCAGAAGATTTGGATCGCTGGAGGCCTTTGCCTGTTTCAGCAGTGCTGCAGCACTTGGATTAAAGGTGAGCTTGTAAAATTCCAAACCCTTGGCGGGAAGTGAGGCTACCAGCCGATTCGCTTCAGTTCGAACGCTTACGAGCGCTGTGGTGGCTTTGCCATCAGCACTCTTTCGGGATATCTCAGCGAACACATCCTCTTTGATTTCCAAAAGTTTTTGGAGGACATTGCAGGCCTCGGCCCAGTCCCCTGATTTTATATAGTCCTGGGCTGCCTCAATCCTGCTCTTCATCTTGTTGTCACGGGGCAGGCTTACGGCTGAGTTATCGGTGGCATCGAGGGGGGTTTTAGGGTCTGAATCGGCCTTACCTGGTGCGATTTGCTCAGCTTGAACCTTAACTTGAGCCTGAACTGGGGCTTTTTCTTGACCTAGAAGCCAACTTGTTAAAAAAACCAACAACAAGAAAGGTAATATGTGCCATTTTTTCATTTTTTGGCCCCAAATAAGACTACATACACTAACAACATCATTATCACATCTTCTTCACATTGGTTGCAACAATAATGCCCATATATTTAAGACGGTTAAGAATAAGGCCCTTAACCTTGTTGGTATCAGGATTTTCTTCTTTCTTAGCCTAAATTTAACCGCTAAAATCATGATAGTATGATTGTTGAGTCAAACCTACCTATTCGAAAGGGATTCTCGTGTTAAAACCTTTGGCAGTTTTCGCATTTTTTTTTGCTTTTCTTTCAAATTCAACAACTTTATTCGCCCAAGAGCCACTTTGGGTCACTTACAAAGGTGCGGAAGGTCTTGGAAAGGGTAAAAATATCGTGCTGGTTGGTGGAGATGAGGAATATCGTTCCGAAGAGGCGCTTCCCCAGTTGGGTAAAATCCTTGCCAAGCATCATGGTTTTAATTGCACGGTTCTTTTTGCGGTGGACCCCAAGACCGGGCTTATCAATCCTAACACCAATGACAATATTCCTGGGCTTGAGTCCCTCGCAAACGCTGATCTCATGATCATTGCCACCCGATTTCGCAAACTTCCGCCCGAGCAAATGAAGCACATTGATGATTACCTCAAAACAGGAAAGCCCGTGATAGGAATGCGAACCGCCACCCATGCGTTTAATTTTGCCAAGGATCACCCGTATGCACATTATGGCAATGGTTATAAAGGTGCCCAAAAAGAATGGACTGATGGATTTGGTAAATTGGTACTGGGTGAGATGTGGATCAGTCATCATGGTTCCCATGGCAAACAAAGCTGCAGGGGTATCATTGTTCCCAATCAGCGTGAAAATCCGATCGTTAAAGGTATCAAGGATGGTGATATCTGGGGCCCAACAGATGTTTATGGTGTTCGTCTCCCCTTCCCCAATGATTACCAGCCCATAGTATTCGGGCAGGTTCTTGAAGGCATGAAGTTTGATGACAAGCCTGTAAATGGCAAGGTGAATGAGCCGATGATGCCAATCGCCTGGACTAAAACCTACAAAATTCCCGAAGGGAAAATAGGAAGGGTATTCACCACGACCATGGGTGCTTCACTTGATCTTGAAAGTGAAGGGTTTCGCAGATTGTTGGTGAACGCGACCTTGTGGTGCCTAGATATGGAAAGCAAGATACCTGAAAAGGCCAAGGTTGATATTGTTGGTAAGTTTGAGCCAACGAAGTTCAGCTTTAATGGTTATAAAAAAGGCATGAAGCCCAAAGATTTCGCGGGCTTGGACAATTAATATTCCCAGGTTTACCCACTGAGTGGGGCGAACTGCTCGTTTATTAATATTAATTCAAAGAGTCCCACCCAGCGCAGTGGGTGGGCTTCTTACAAATCAAGCAATTGAAACAAAGGGCCCTAAGCGCAGTGGGTGGGCTTTTACACGCCAAGCAAATCAAACAAGGATTCTCACGCAGCGTAGTGGGTGGGCTTTTACACGCCAAGCGAATCAAACAAGGATTCTCACGCAGTGCAGTGGGTGGGTTTAGATTTATTTATATTTCAAGCCCGCCCACTGCGCTGGGCGGGTTCCATTGCCTAGTGCAGCATCTGGAAATCTTTGCTGTTCAGTAGTGCCCACATTAAATCCTGAATTGCCTCCGTGCGTTTGTCAGCAGGAGCTGATTTCAAGAATGCGATTGATAGCTCCGTTTCCTTCGCATTGGGCAACCTTGCGAAACACCAAAGATATAAATCACCAACCAACTCGGAGTCTGGGGTTTTAAGCCTTGCAGCTATGGCGGGTCGAGCGGCTGGATTTTGAAGTCTTCCCATGATGCTTTTTCCGTTGATAAAGTGAAGCGCCTGCAGCATATTCGAACCATTGTCGCGTTCACACTCACAGGCATCCATGCGCTGTGGTTTGCCGAAGAGCTTAAGGAAGGAACTGTCAACATTACCATCTGGAAGCTGGGCGGCACGGAATCCGCCGGGTGCGCCACCATAATTTTCCGGCACCCCGGTCGCCTGCACAAGCGAGTCGAGCAGGGCCTCGGCAGGAATCCTTCTGGGGATCATGTGTGAAAAATTCTGCTCATCATGCTTGTTGCTCTCATTGGCTATGCTGCTTTGTTGGTAGGTTTCCGAGGAAACTATGAGTTGCATAAGTTTCCTGATGTCGTATTTGTTGTCGATGAAATATTTTGTGATGGCATCAAGCAATGCGGGGTTAATGGGAGGGTTGGTGCTGCGGATGTCGTCAACGGGATCAATGATTCCCCTATGGAAGAAGTAACTCCATACCCGGTTGGAAAGTCCCCTTGCAAAGAAGATGTTATCCGTGGAGACGAGCCAGGAAGCATAGGAATCCCTGCGGTCAACGCCGGGAGTTTGCTTGGGTTCCCCACCGCCCAAGAAGCGGGGTGGTTGTGGCTGACCGGTCCTTGGATTTGTCGCAAAACCGGCGGGTAGGTTCAATTGCACAACCTTGGTGTTGGGCACATTCTGATAGCGGGAATCCTGTCGCATGGCGACCTGTGAGAAGAAGCTTGCCAGGCCAAAGTAATCGGCCTGTGTCCAGTTTTCCATGGGGTGTGGATGGCAACGGGCACATAGCATTCTCACGCCACAAAATACCTGGGTCACTCTTTCAACAGTGTCGTTGGTGTCCTTGCTGATTGTGAAATAGACGGAAGCGGGGTCGTCATTTATACCCCCCCTAGCGGTGACCAGTCGGGTTGCAAGTTTATCCATGGGCATGTTGGAGGCGACAGCTCCCCGTATGAATTCCCTAAACATGTAAACCGATTGGGAACTTGCTGAATTACGGGAGTTCTGCAATAGATCACCCCATTTGAGTGACCAGTGGTCGATAAACTCAGGCCTTTCAAATAATGTGGCGATCACCTCATTACGCTTGTTGATGTTTTTGTTCGCAAGGAAGGATCGTGTCTCATCAGGTTTAGGCTGCACGCCGATCAGGTCGATGTACACCCTGCGAAGAAACTCCTCATCAGTGCATAATCCCGATGGTTTGATCTTTAGATGGTTCAGTTTTTCGATAACCGCACGGTCAACGATGTGGTTGTTGGGTAAGGGAGTGGGAACAAAACCCTTGCTTTCAGCGAGCACCAAGACGCCGGTGGCTGCAAATGTTCGCTCGAATCTTCCAACGATAGCGGTTTCGCCCGCGTCACCAGCGGTCACCATACCATGTTCATCAACCCTTGCGAATTGATCGTTGTTGACGGTGAAAATACCAAGCCTGGTAACATCCCTGGTCGAGCCATTGTTGTAGTCCGCGATAAGCTGAAGCCTGTGCTTCTGCCCTGGTTGTAAAACAAGTTTCTGGGGTATCATCCGCACCCCGACAACCTGGAGGGTATCCTTGGAGTCATCGGGTGTTCCCTGGCTGATCCAATTGACCAGGATGTTGTCTGCAAGGGAATTCCTCGCGATGCGCGCCCCACCCTCATGGGCGCAATCCCCCCTGGCCTTTGCCACAAGCAGGCTTGCATCGGGTTTTAAATTATCGACTCTTCTGCCGAAGAATTCGCGAGCGATTGAGGGGAAATCCAACATCGGGTCGGATCCCCGAAGGGAGAGTTTGAAACCGTTTTTGCCTAATGAGTAACCATGGCATGCACCCGCATTGCAACCAGCCTGGGAAAGAACGGGCATCACTTCATGGAGGAAACTATATTTTGGTTCCTCCTTGGGCAGCTTGACCTCCACAGGAATTTTTGTTGTTTTTCCCTGGGCGGTGACGGAAATCATGGTCGTGCCGTTGGATATGGGATACACCCACCCCTTTTCGTCCACTCGTGCGATTGCAGGTGCATCACTGGCAAATTTTGAACTTCCAGAAAGATCGAGAGTGTACCCATCCGCGGAAGCACCTAAAACCTGCAATGATCCAGGCTGGCGTACATGGGTCAGCAGCATGGATGTTGGAGTGACTTGCACCCCCGTTGCTGGTACAGGATCTGCAGCGGCTTGAAGACTTAGAATTGAAAAAAGCAAAAATATATTCACGGTTGTGACCCCTGTGGTTTCATCATTTCATTTTAGTGCCGGCTTTAAAACCAGAACCAAATCTATTTCCTTGCTGTTCACCCTGGCTGCAGGGACTTTAGCG
>SYCV01000189.1 GCA_005786805.1 Planctomycetia bacterium
ATGGATTGCAGAGGGAATGATAGGCCCTGCGCCCAAAGACAAAGTTTTCAAGTCACTCGAAGTTTCCCCAGTTGAAATTATCGCGAAGCCCGGCCAGAGAATCAAAATCAGCACCAAGGGAACATACGATGACAATAGCACTGAAGATGTAAGCATGAAGGCATCATTCGACAGCATGAACACCTCAGTCGCGACGGTTGATCGATTTGGAAATGTGGTTGCCCAAGGTCCAGGTGAAACTGTCATCATGGTGAGGTACCTTGGGGCAGTTGGTGTTTTCAGGATCATTCTTCCGTTTGGAGAAGCCAAGAATCTTGACAAATTTTCAAAGAGTGAGAATCTGATAGATAAAATTTGGGCGGATAAATGGAAAAAAACCGGGCTTTCCCCGACTCACCTATGTTCTGATGAGGAGTTCTTTCGCAGAATTCACATCAACACCCTTTCAACGCTTCCAAACCCTGAAGACATACTCGCCTTCAAGGCTGACAAAAGCCCTGATAAAAGAAAACTGGCAATTGAAAGGGTTCTAAACAGGCCAGAATATGTTGATTCATGGGCCTATAAATGGGGCGATCTGCTTAGAAATAGCAGGGACGCATTACAAAAAAAAGGAATGTGGTCCCAACACAACTGGTTGCGTTCAGTCTTTCGCGACAACATGCGAATGGATAATTTTGCAGCTTCACTTCTCACAGCAGTTGGTAGCCCCTACGCAAATGGTCCTGCCAATTTCTTTGTAATCGGATCCCGTGATGATTGGACCGAAACCACCTGCCAGGTTTTTTTAGGAATCAGGATGCAGTGTGCGAAATGCCATCATCACCCTTTCGAAAATATCGCACAATCCGACTATTACAGCATGGCCGCCTTTTTCTCCAGGGTCGCTAAGAAAAACAGCACTGAATTCGGACTTCAAGGAAGTGACACAACGATCTACCTGAACATGGCGGGGGAAGCAACCCACCCCAAAACAGGCAAAACACTTCCACCAAAACCAGTTGGCGGACCTGTCATCGAAGACCAGGTTGACAGGCGAAACGGCCTCGTGGCCTGGCTCAAAGACAAAAACAACCCCGCTCTTGCCCGAAATTTTGTCAACCGCTACTGGGGATACTATTTCGGCAGGGGACTCATTCACCCTATCGATGATATCAGGATCACTAATCCAGCCTCCAATCCCGAGTTGCTCGACATCCTCGCCAACGACCTTGTCAAAAACAACTATGACATCAAGCATCTCCTCAGGACCATCATGAACTCACAGGTTTATCAGCTAAGCAGTGAAAGCAATCCCGATTCCGCGGCGGATGGTGACAACATTTATTGCACGCACTTCCGATCAAAACGATTGTCTGCTGAACAACTTTTAGACGCGGTTGATTTCGCGTGTGGCACCCGTGAAAAATTCACGGATGTCCCCCTTGGGTATCGCGCAATATCCCTTCCGGACAGCAAATTCAGTTCAAGCTTCATGGATATTTTTGGCAGGCCACGCAGGGTGGCGACTTGCGAATGCGAACGCAGTGAGGATGCCAACATGATGCAGGCGCTTGTGCTAATGACGGGAAATCTCCTTAACCGCAAGCTATCTGAAACCAACAGCAGGGTTAGCAGCATGATAAGCAGGAAAGTTCCTCTGGATAAAGCTGTGGACGAGATTTTCCTCGCAACCTTGTCACGATTGCCCAGGGATCAGGAAAAGAAAGACGCGCTTGAGGAACTTGCTATTACGCAAAACCCAAAAGAAGGCTTGGAGGATTTATTGTGGTCGCTTATCAATACAAGAGAGTTCCTTTTCAATCACTAATTAGAACTATCGGCATATTGGCATTAATGGCATTGATGCTGCCCGGTATGGCTGTATCCCAGACATCATTCCCACAAATCACCCATGTCTTCCCCGCGGTTCTTGAACGGGGAAAAACCAGTGAGATTACTCTTTATTGTGAAACCAGTAATCCATCAAACCCGATCGCGGTTTTATTCGCTGGTACAGGTGTCAAAGCCGAGGGCATTCCCGAGGCAAATAAAACCAACGAGCTAAAGCTTAAAGTAACTGTAGACAAAACCGCCTCCCCGGGAATGAGGGAATTCCGCCTTGCTTGCGCATCCGGTGCATCCACGGTGGGTCAGGTTTTGATCGCGGACCATCCTGTGGTTGTAGAAAAAACCACTCCCCATGCTGATTTCGCAACGGCCCAAAAAATAGAAATCAACAACATCATATCCGGCATGATCAACGCCAAGGAACAAGTTGATGCCTACAAATTTACAGCAAAAGCAGGCCAGACGGTTTCTTTCGGTGTCGTGTCTCACCGCTTTTTTTACAAGCGCCATAGTCAATTCCTCGCGATAGACCCGATGATCAGTATTCACGATTCAACAGGAAGGGAACTCGCTGCGAATGACGACTTCCATTTTGCAGACCCTTGTGTGAGCTATCGTTTTTCCTCCCCCGGTGAATACATGGTTGTCGTTCGTGATGTGGATTATGCGGCAAGCGCTAACATGCCCTATAATCTTATTGTCACCGGTGGCCCCTATGTAAACTGGTGTTATCCACTGGCGCACTCCCCGGATGGACCTTTCAAGGTCAAGGTTGGTGGTGGAAATGTACCTGAAACACCCTTAACACTTGAAGGAATTCCCAATGGTTCAACTCCCGGCACAACTCTCAATGCATTGATAAAAACTGAAAACGGCCTTAGCAACTCTTTCCCGGTCTACCTATCAGGCCTTAAGATTATTGAAGAATCCGCAAACAACTCAGAAGTTCCTTTCCCCTGCACCATAAATGGAAGGATCCTTAAACCCGCTGAGACAGATATTTTTCCAATCAAGCTAAAAAAGGGTGAATCAATCATAGTCGAGGTTAAGGCACGGCGGTTGGGTTCGGAACTCGATAGTTTCATAAGTATCATTGATGACAAAGGCAAAATCCTAGGTAGCAACGATGACCAGTCAAATGCCACCAAGGACTCCTACCTCTCCTACACAGCAACATCTGATGGTGTTTTCAAAATTCAAGTGCGCGACCTGCTAAACCGAGGTGGTCCCGGATTCAATTATCTACTAAATATCACTCACGAAGAACCCGATTTCATCGCCAATTGCGATGATGACAAAGCGGGTATAGCACCCGGAATGGCGGCCGCCTGGTATGTTCGTGTTAAAAGAACCGCTGGATTTACGGGGGCTATAACCTTCCACCCAGAAAATCTTCCTACCGGCATAACCATGGTTCCCCTCACCCTGCCGGAATCTCAAAATGATGGATTGCTGCTTTTTCAATGTTCAAAAGACGCGAAACCTGGCGCATCACTTGTCAGCATAATCGCAAAGGCAACTTACAAGGACAAGGAAGGCAAAGAAAAAGAAATCACAAAAAGAGTTGGGCCTCTTACTGAGCTTAAAATGCCGGGCGGGGGAAGAAGCACCTGGCCAGTGGAAACACAAATTATCGCCATCACACCAGAAAAAGACATCGAAGCTGTAAAAATAAGCCCTGAGAAAATCAGCTTGGAACCTGGCAAGACAATTGCAATCGATGTGGAAATAACCCGATCGGAAAATTACAAGGGACGGGTAAGCCTGGATGTAAGGCATGCACATCTAGGTCAGATATTTGGCAACCCATTGCCCCCAGGCGTCACCATGCTTGATGCCGGAGCGAAGACCGCGCTTTCTGAAAAAGAAACCAAGGGCAAAATCCTTTTAAAAGTCGCTCCGGATGCAAAACCATTCCCTGAAGTGCCCATCTGCATACTTGCAAATGTTTCCCTTAACTTCACTGTCAAGCGGGGCTATGCTAGCGCACCAATCATGGTTACGATTCCCGGCAAGTAATCACGCCCTTGTGGAGGCCAAAGCTGGTTTCTTCAAACTGCCAATGTTAGCGGGTAGTTCCAACTCTGCGACTAATTCCTCATCTTCGGGTACCAGCATTCCTTCCGGCCAGATATGAAATCCACCCTTCAGGTTTATTGATTTTTCCTTGTCCTCGATCAACCAAGTGCCCCAAATCCCCTTCCCTTCATTGAATCCTTCATAATAAACAGGGTGTCCACCTTTATAAATCTTGTTCCAACTGCACTTACCAGAAACTGTCTCGTAATTTCCTTTGAACACAAAAGCTCCCACCAGGTCGTTTCCACTGGCGGTTATCACACCTTGAACGAACATGCATTGGAGGTCCATCCATTGTTTGCCAAGAGGTGGATTTTTCTGGATAAAAAAGCCAGTCCATTTACCGCTAGGGAATCTATGGTCCTGTTCAAGAAGTTTATATTTATCATCCATTCTAACGCCCCTTTTCCACGGGCCTTGTTGAAACCACAATCCCAGGGATTTCATTTTGAATGATTGCCTTGTTTTCACTGGGACATTTGCAGGAAAAAGTGAAAACTTTTCCATCCAACCTATGAAAATAATAAAGTAAATAAAACCTCCGGCCAGCATCCTCGACATCCCAGGAGAAAAACTCCACCCCAGGCATTCCATTGAATACTTGGAGCAACTCCTGTTTTTCAATCCGCATTTGCTGCTTTTGAATAAATCCCAACGCTTGGTCCCTGTAAATTTTACCTGATGAATATTTCCCGGAATCATCCATCGTGATAAGCAATCCAGAATCTTTCGAATAATCAAGGGTGGCCTGATGGCCTGATTGCGAGGTCACTTTCCAAGATCTGGGATACAGGAAAGTGAATCCTGTTCCATTGGAATCAAAGGACAATCTGGTGTTACGGCCATCCGGTTCATATTGTGAAAGAGTCCTGCCATCCAATTGAATGGCAGGCAACATATCTCTGGAAAGTGTGTAACGACCCTCAATTTTCCCAACATCCACCCCTTCTTTGTTTTTCAAAAGGCTTGTGCCTTTAAGATACAAAAAGGAAAGATGCCTTGTTTCACAATCAAAAAACAAATATCCGTCCAAGATTTGTTGATTCGGCCCGTCCTCATTGACCCCCGAAACCTTGCCTTGGAAAACAATTCTTGCCGTCTGCCGATTATTGACCAGATTGACAGAATCCAATCTGCAGGAAATAGTCGAAGATTCAAGAAGTTCCAAGTCAGTAAGTTCCCTAACCGCATCCAAACCCGTATTCCAAGACTCATTTAATCCAACCATTCGGGTTGGAAATAGTCCTTCAAGGGAACATGGACAAACTTCTGTACGGATTAAATCGAGTTCGCTCCAAGTCAAATGGGAGTCCAATGAAAAGGGAATTTTTTTTGATCCCTGGCGGGCCAAAATCAAACGCCGGACAATTGGCCTGAGTGTGGTTTCCTGATTTTGACCATCCAATATCCGAGACAATTCCACTTTACGATAGTCTCTTAAAGACTTACTTACCTTGAACGATGAATCCAAGGATAAAACAGTTTCATCAAAATCAATCAGACTCCGACCTTTTATTTGGATTTGTTTTTGTTGATTACCATTAATCAAATTCATGAAACCAGAAAGCTCGGTGGTAGTTTGGACCCGAAAACGATTGCCAGGCGAGAAAACTTCGTTTAGGCGATAATTATCTGCGGCGGTCAAGTAATTCGAACCGAAAAAACCAGCTAAACCTAAGCTATGAATCAAGTTGCGTCTATTAATCATGGTTTGATCAAATCCAATACAAAAGTTGATTAATATGGAAGCTTATCCCAAAAATTCAAAGAATCGTGAAACTTCTGAAGAAATTTCAGCTCTTATCGAACTAATTCTTGCTAAATAAATGTTTTAATGTACAAATGTACACTAAATTTATCAAATAATGGTGTTAAAGTTTTCATTTTCTTCCCAATCATCATTTTTTGACCTATGGTTCAAATGTAGTTTCCATTCGCAAGTATGGGAATTCTTGAAGTTTTGTTCATAAGGATAAGTTTTTCAAAATTTAAAGCCGCATTTGGCTAATAAATTCTTCGAGGACTCGAATAAGATTGTGAACCATCAAAAAAATATTCGAACTTTTCTCATGGTTGATTCGTATAGATGGTAGAAATCGCAAGGTTGCGAGGCTCATAAAAAGCTGGCTCTAATCGAGGAGGGATTCTTAAAGTGATTTTCAGGCATCCTGCATTAATGTTGTTGGAAGATCAACTCACTCGTTTCACGCCTGTGGGTCGGAAGACTCAACACCAGGAACGAGCCGGGCAATTCCTGAGAGAGATTGATGCCTCAAAAAAATATCCCTACCAGCTTGTTTGTTTTCGGATAACTGGATACCGCCCTGATTCTTTCCCTGACTTGCGGATTGATGGTGCGGACCTTTTGCATGACCTGCCGATTCTGATTCAGTCACTTGCAAGTAGCAAGCCTGAAGTTGAACCAGTCTACACAGTGGAAGAGGTCAGTAAACTTTGGAATGTTTCAACAAAAACCGTGAGGAGATGGAAAAAACTAGGATTGATCGGGGTGAAAATAATCAGGGATCGCAAAAGGAAATTGGGATACACCAAAAGTGAAATTGAAAGATTTGTTCAAGATCACAAGGAAAGGATCAGCAAAAGTGGCACTTTCTCCCAACTTTCAGCCGAGGAAAAGTCCAGGATTATAAACCGTGCCTTAAGAATGGCTCGTTTTACAAATTCCACCCTGACGGAAATCAGCTTTCGTATCGCAAGAAAACTCAAACGCTCACCGGAAACGGTAAGGTACACGATCAAGAACCATGATCGCATGAATCCGGAGAGCGCGGTGTTTCCCGACCTTACCGCCCCTTTGTCTCATGAGATGAGGCAGGGAATTTTTAACTCTTACTCTCGAGGTGAAACCGTGGATATACTAGCAAAACGCTTTCAGCGAAACCGAACCTCGATGTACCGTGTGATACATGAGGTCAGGGCGCAAAAACTTCTTGAACACAACCTGGATTTCATTCACAACCCGGTGTTTGAAGATGAAAATATGGAATTGGCCATTCTTGCACCCATGCCTGGCGCGGATGAATATGAAACCAAACGAAGGTCGATGAAGGCCCCAAAGGATGTGCAAACCGAATTGGGAAACCTTTATGAAGTTCCCCTTTTGAACAAGGAACAGGAACAACACCTTTTTCGGAAGATGAATTATTTGAAATATAAGGCATCCATCCTCCGAAACAGTATCATCAAGGAAGGTTCAACCCCTCCTGAAATTGACTCTTCAAAGTTAAAAGTCCAACTGCTTGATGAAATCGAGAATTTGATTCAGCAGGCCAATACGGTGAAAGACTCTTTGATAAATGCCAACATGCGATTGGTTGTGAACATCGCCAAGCGACATAGTGGGCAGGTCGAGAACTTTTTCGAACTGATATCCGATGGCAACATGTCACTGATAAGGGCTGTTGAGAAATTTGATTTTGGAAGGGGTTTCAAGTTCAGCACCTACGCAAGCTGGGCGATCATGAAAAACTTCGCCCGAAGCATTCCAACCGAGATACATCATCGGGAACGATTTGTCACAGGCAACGATGAAGTGTTCAATATGACCGTTGATGGGAGGACTGATGAGAAAGAACTTATGGCCCAGAAAGAGCGGGCGAATCACAGCATCAACAGGCTCCTGAATTTCCTGGACCCCCGGGAAAGGGAAATTATAAGATTACGGGCGGGATTGGATGAGAAAGAAGCGTCCGCAACCCTGGAAGAAATTGGAATTAAATTTGGAATCACCAAGGAAAGGGTGCGCCAGATTCATGCAAGATCGATGCGAAAATTAAGGCATATGGTGGAGGAAAAGCACTTGGAAATGCCATGATAAAAACTTGATGGTTATCCAGGTGAAAAGGGTGGATAAGATTATCCGCCCTTTTCTTTTTTTATCACTTTCAAATAAATGCAAAGCTGATCTTTTTCAACCCGGGAAGAGGATCTTCAATGGCACCCCGGAGTCGGTGATTGGAACCGGCCTGTCACCATCATACAGATTTTTATTGGGATCAATGCCCAGCGAAGCATGCATGGTTGCGAAGAAATCAGGAACACTGACCAAATCCTTAACGGGTTTCTTTGCAAGTTCATCAGTTTCGCCATAAGCACCTTGGTGCTTCAACCCGCCGCCACCAAGAAGCACACTGAAAGTTTTTGACTGGTGCCCCCTGCCCCCGCCACCGTCAAACTCAGGTGGCCGACCAAACTCAGTCGCAACCACAATTAGGGTCTTATCGAGCAATTTTTTGGATTCAAGATCAAGGACAAGAGCTGCAAGTGCCTGGTCAAGCTCTTGAATCAATAAATGTTGTTTTTCAATGCCCTGATTGTGCACATCCCATCCGGTTCCATTTGAGAAGTTAAGATTGTGTGAAACCTCGATGAAGCGTACCCCTCTTTCAACCAATCTTCTTGCCAGCAGGCATCGCTGCCCGAATTCCGCACCATAGGAATCACGAAGGGTGGACTTTTCTTCCCCAAGATTGAAGACTTTGGAAAAAGCCGGGCCACTGAGCTTTAAACTTTGCTCCAGCGCCAACTCGTAATCTTGCAAAACCTTGTTTTTACCATCAACTTTGTTGACTCTTCGAAGTTCTGCAAGTAGGGCCTCTCTTCGATCCTGCCTTGGAGCTGTGATAATCTCAGGGCGGGACAAACCTGCAGGGCCACTTACAGTATCAGTGAGATAGAGATAATTGAATTTAGAACCCAAAAATCCGGGACCCCGGGTAACATTTGGATAACCAATCAACACATAGGGTGGTGCACCTTCCTGGGCAGCACCTTTTTCATGAACGACAGCAGATCCAATTGATGGATAAACTACTGTTCCAGTAACATTCCTACCAGTATGCATGCGATTGACTGCGGCGGCATGCTCATCAATCACATCATGGTTGAGGGTTCTGATAATGGTCATTCGGTCCATCAGGGGCGCGATTTTGGAAAAATGCTCACAAACCTGAACACCTTTTACCGATGTGTTAATCGCTTTGTAGTAGGAACCTGCGATTTTTTTCTTTGGATCTCCCAGCCGTTTTGGATCAAATGAATCCGTCTGCCCGATTCCGCCCCCTAGCCAGATGAAAATACAATGTTCAGCCCTGCCTCGGGGAGATTGGATGGGGTTAAAGGATGCAGATGCCGATCCAGCAATTGTCAATGCGGAAGAGGCAAGAAACTTTCTGCGATCAAAAAATGAGTCCATTAAAATCACCCTTAATTCAATTGAAGAAAAATCAGGGAATCCAAACGAATTCAGGCAAATTAAAGACAGCCCAGACCATGTCTTCCACTCTTTCGCGCCATGATGAATCCAGCAATTCGGTTGGTGGGTCACCCATTCTGGCTCTTTTCTCCATTTCAAATTTAACCTTGGTAGCTTCCTCAACCAAGTGATTGGTCCAGGAGATACGCGGAAGCCTGCTAAGCTCCGGGATACCACCCGAAGACTGGGCTTTAAATCTTGAAACAAATCCTGGTTCCAGAACATCAAATAGCTTGCCTTTTTCTTCCGCTGTGGGATACCGGGAAAGAAACCTAAGGTAAATTTCATCAGCAATATCATCAGGATTTTTCGCGTCTAATGCGACCTTTGTCAGCGAAGCACCATCTGACAATCTGCTTATCCAAGAGGAGAGAGTACCATTCGCAAGAATTGCCGGTTGAAGAAGATGTGGTGAGGTCTCACGATCTGTAATAGGGTTCTGCCTGGCCCCGCGCCAGCCAAAAGCCTCCAGAACATCGGTTACCGCCTGCACTCTTGGCAATGCAAGACTTGGCCTGTCGCGTTCATTGGAAAGCGATGTATATTCCCATGCGCGCCTTGGGACACCAAGATTCAACATTCTATCCGGCGGTTGCCTGCTATCGGAATCAAAGGTTATCTCTTCAACTTTCATGGTTCTTCCAGAGGCATGAAAAAGCGAGTCAACCACCTGTTCAGCGGACATTCTTCTCTTATCAGGTGCGATGAAAAATCGCACTTCAGGAGCGGCAGCAAGATTGTGGCCATTGGCATCCCGTTGGTATGCCTGGGAATTCATTATCAGGCGAAGAATCGATTTTGACTGATAGCCAGATGCCACAAACTCATGAGCAAGCCATTCAAGAAGTTCAGGATGACTGGCGCTTTTATTCTCCCAATCAAAAGCAGGCTCGACAATCCCCGCCCCCATCAATCTTTTCCAATATCGATTCACAAGAACCTTTGCAAAGCGCTTGTTCGAAGGGAGGGTAATAATGGCGGCAAGTTTTTCACGGGCATCATCTTTTTGAAGAAGCCATTGGGCCGGAATTTCATCCGTCGAAATGTTTTTAAACGGCCAGGCTGGATCAATTTTCTGGTTTGGCTTCAGTGTCGCCTTGATCAGTGATTCTCGTTCTTTCTTCTCAAAGAACCCCGCGGGCACCGTGCTACTTTTTGGCAAAACCAGACCCTTACGATCAAGCATCGCGGAGATTTGAAACAGATCCCTCTGGGTCGTTGAATGGAAAGGCGAATCATGGCATCGAGCACATTGCATTTCCACACCGAGGAACGCAGTACCAATGATATGCGCCTTCGCAGCCATGGGAACATCATTGTCAGCGGCAAGTGCGAAGCCCGCGCTACCACCGAGATAAATATTACCCCGCATCAAAATCAATTCGGAAACAAAACGATCCATGGGCTTGTTATCTTTGAGAGCATCATGGATGAAAAACCTGAAAGGGCCCGTGTTATTCAATGTGGGCTTTAAAATATTCGGGTTCTCCGCAAGAACATCCTGCCAATAACTAACCCAGTGGTCCGCGTATCTTGGGTCATCAAGAAGCCTGTCAATCATTTTGCTTCGTTTGGTAGGATTCTGATCCGACATGAAATCACGGATATCAGCCGGGGTTGGAGGCACTCCGACCGTGTCCAAAAACGCCCTTCGCAGGAAAGTGAAATCATTGGTCAAATTCGCAAAAACAAGATCCCCTGCATTCACCGGCTCAGGTATCCAATTTGCACCCGATTTCACCCATTGCACAAGGATTTCAATCTCTTGATCAGTCAATCCTTTGCCATTCGGTGGCATTCTTTCGGTGGATTTTCCCCGAATCTTCTCTATCAAATAGGACTTTTCGGGAGAGCCAGGAACAACAGCCACTTTTCCAGAATCACCTGCCTTCAATAGCTCCTCACGGGAATCCAGTTTGAGTCCACCCTTGACCTTCTCGGCATGGCATCGGAAGCACTGTTCCTTAAGTAACGGCAATACCTTGGAATGAAAATTATTTGCCCCTGCTGATTCCTGCTTGACAGCTTTCCTGGCATCAACCTTGGCAATGATGAATCTGTCGATTTCATTATTCACATGATTCAACCCTGAAACTTCAGGAACTTTAGGAGCTGGGTTTGCAACAGCCCAAGATTTTGATGCCTCCAGTCGCTTTGCCCAATACTCATCCTGATTGGAAGCCAAACGCCTACGAGCCTGGTCGTCAAGTTTCACCAATTCATATTCAAGAGAGGGCACGACTCGCTCCCAATCGCGATCAATAAGCAGGACCTTTCGAGAGTTGTCCAAATCAGATTTGGCAACTGTCAAATGATTGCCAAGAATCATGTACTGGTCTTCACCTTCAAGCTTGATCGCCAGGCAAGAATCACCGGTATCATGCCTGAATTTCTTTCCACCAACCAATGATTCATAAACAATCTGGTGTTTTTTACCCATCCCCGAAAATCGAACCACAACCTCATGGTCCCCATAACCAACCGGTCTGGCCTGGGGAGCTGGGGGATTGGGAACCGGTTTGACCGCGTCATGCCCCCCTGTTTCCCTCGCATGATATGGGGTCTTGCAAATCAATTTACCATCAATCCAAAGCCTTGCCCCACCCTTTGAGCGAATCAATAGATCATGGTTACCATTGGGAAGAATCACATCCATGGAAGCCTTTAGGACAACGGTGCCCTGCCAGTTATCGCGGATACCCCATGCGTCAAACCGATTGGGAATACGATGAAAAAGAAAAGCTGGAAGTTCATAAGTGACGGAGGACTTTGGAAGATCCTCAGAATTTAACGGCCAGGAATCAATCGCATTCCATCCTTCATGAATTTGAACTTTTACACTATTGATCCCAACATGGCTGGGTGGAATGAAGGAATCAACCTGGGTGACAACTTGTTCGGGGCCGACACGGCGAAATCTTTTTTGAAGGACATCATCAGCAACAATCCCACGATGGATCGCCACATCATCCAGGGAACCACGAAAACTATTGCCAGCAGAACCTCCCATCGATGAACCAATCCAAATGTCATCATTATCCGTCACTGGAGGCCTGTTGGTTGCACCGCCCATATCCCATGAACCTGAAATCTTTTTACCATCGAGCCATCCGGAAATGGATTCAGGTTTTCCGAATGTGTAGCTTACCGCAACATGATGCCAACCTGAGCCTGCCTTGAACCCTGTATTTGTGGTCCACCGATGCCAATCACCTTTTTCATTTTTCGAAGGGGCACTGAAGAATAGAAAACTCGCGCAGGAAGCACCTTTTTGCTCACGAATTCTCAGGGCCCAATTTTGATTCTCTTTCGAAAAACCAGGTGAATGAGTGCGTCCTTTTCCAATGATATAGACATTTTCACCTGAGTTAATCTGGGGCAAATTCACCCAGGATTCCAAGGTTATGCTGTCTCCATTGGTAAAATCAAATTTGCTGTTATTGCCGGGATCTTTTAAAACAAAACGAGAACCTTTTCCATCAAATTTCACGGATGTATTAACGGGAGAAAAATCAGGGAACATGGGAGGCCGGGGACCGGGAATATCACGGTGAACACCTCCGAATGATTGCAACTTAGATGTCTCTTCGGTGTCAAAATGCCAAAAAGCCAGCACTTCTTGTGCAAAGCTAAAATCAGCCCTCAAGAAACCCACAAGGGCGAGAATACAAAACAGGTGATTTTTATGAGCCATTTTGGATATTCCCCAAAACGAGTTATGATGATTTAAGATAACACTTAATCAAGAATTAAACCACTTTTTCATTCAGGTTTATTTTTCAGGTGGGCCTCAACGGATTGCTCAAACAGCATTTCCAAGGTGTTTTTTCGAAGATTCACTTTCGCACGATCAACGGGGGTGTAATTCATGAGCCTGATGACTGACTTTCCCCCGGGAAAAATATCAATCACATTCATGCATCCCGAATCCTGCTCAATCGCATGAATTCCATCAAGTCCAAGCCCGAGAAACCTGCAGAGTATCCATCGGTTAACGACACTATGTGCAACCACCAGGGAATTGGTCCAGGAAAAGTCATCAAGCAAAACACCAAGCGCGCGATTGACCCTGTTGGTGAAATCAGAAAAAGCCTCACCACCCATGAACCGTGAATCAAAAGTTAGACCGGGGCCAAGTGCTGTTAAAAAGTAATTTTTCCAATGCTCAAAGTCAGAACCGGGAAAAGCATTGATTGCAGCCGGCTTGATTTCACTTAAATCTGGACATGAGATGAAATCCGGGGAAGTAACGACAGGCCTTAAACCACCTGCAACAAGTTCGATGGTCTGGCGACTACGCAACAACCCACTGAAAATAAATTTTTGAAATGGCACTGCTGAAAGAACTTCCCCCAAGACAGCCGCTTGTGCCAAACCATGTTCGTTAAGAGAGGCATTATCAAAGGAAACAGGCTTTCCATCATTGGAAAAATAACTCACATCACCGTGCCTGAGAAGATAAATGCGCCTATGCATCAGCTTCACCCCGGAAAAGAAATCAAATCAAAGTGACAGACTCCCCCCTGCGAACCGGTTTCACATCCTTGAACCCCATTTTGGCCAATTCAAGTGCGAGAGCCTTTGCAGACTCAGGTTCCCCATGCACCAATCGAACCTGCCTGGAATCCTGAGCGATGGGGCCGAGAAGTTTGTTGAAATCGCTTTGATCAGCATGGCCTGAAAACCCCTTGATCTCATGGATTTCAGCCCATTTGTTCCAGGATTTCCCATGAAAATAAACAGAAGGTTTCTTTTCCAGAAGCTTTGCACCAAGGGTTGAAGGGGCCTGAAAACTTACTAGGGCAATACTACAACGCGGGTCATCCAGGTGATTTTTCAAATGGGAAAGTATTTTCCCACCCTCACACATACCTCCGGATGCGACAATAATTGCGGGGCCGGGTTGAAAACTGGCCGACTGGGCCTCCTCCCATGAATCCAAAATCATCACATTTCCTGATTCCGAATCCCAGTCCACAGCAAGTTGATGCCCGTATTTCTTGTAAATCCTGCTGATCTCAACAGCCAACGGGCTATCTAGAAAAATAGGAATCCTTGGAATCTTCCTTTGTTGCATCCATGTTTCAAGATAGTAGAGGAGCAATTGGGTGCGCCCCAGACTAAATGCGGGCATGAGAACCTTGCCATCCCTTTTGATTGTGTCTCGAATCACAAGATCCAACTTTGCCGCCATTTTTTCCTCATCATCATGAAATTTACCACCATAGGTGCTTTCACAAATCAAAAGATCTGCAGCGGGAATTGGAGAGGGATTGGTGTGAAATGGAAGACCAAAGCGACCAAGGTCGCCAGTGTAGGTGATCTTGAAAACTTTTTCACCTTTACCAATTACAATTTCAGTGATTGCGGAACCCAGCAAGTGCCCCGCATCATGAAAGCGAATGCTCACGCCATTGCGAATTTCTGAAGTTTTTCCATACTCAATGGGTATGCATCTATCCAAAATCGAAAAGGCGTCATTCTGGGAAGGCACGGAGCGGTTTTTGGATTTATTACGATGCTTGGCTTCTTTTTCCTGGATATTAACGGAATCTTTTAGAACAACACCCAGCAAATCCTTACTGGCAGGAGTGCAATAAACCTGGCCACGAAAACCCTTCCTAGCAAGAGCGGGCAATTTACCGCAATGATCAGAATGATTATGACTAAGGATAACAGCATCTATAATGTCCGGGTCAAACGGAAATTCATCATCCTTCAACTCGGTCTTTTTGTCTCGTTCGAGTCCGCAATCCAAAAGAAAATTGAAATCTTTGTACTGAAGAAGATGCATGGAACCAGTGACAGTTCCTGCAGCGCCAAGAAAAGTAACTTTGGGGTTGGGTTGATGGGAAAAAATAACGCTCATCTCATGTCCGTTTCGCCAGGTTGAGTGAGCGTTTTAAAAATGTTATTGGCATTACAAGAAAGGTTAATTAGCTTAATTCCCCAACCCGATAACGAACGAACCGGACAAATTTAAGCCCGGCGCCATTAAGAATTTCGCCAACGGTTTTCTTCTCTTCCTTGACAAAAGGCTGCTCAAGAAGGACACTTTCAGCAAACCAGGTCTTAACCTTGCCTTCAGCAATCTTTTCAACGATATTCGCGGGTTTACCGGTAGCGGCAGCTTGCTCTCGGGCGATTTCCATTTCACGGTCAATCTGCTCTTTTTTAATTTCATCGCGGGTTGCAAACAAGGGATTCTTCGCAGCTATGTGCATGCAAACATCCCGTAAAATCTGGTCATCAGCTTTAGCACCTTCGGTTTGAATTAAAACCCCAACAGTGCCATCGTGATGAATGTAAGCGCCAAAATGACCACCCTGAAGGCGAACAAACCTGGCAGGCTTCATGTTTTCGCGAATCAAGCCCACAACATCGCCGATACGGTCGTTTACTTTGCGGCTAGGCTCCTTGTAAAAAGGCTGGGAATTTAACGCATCCACATTTTCTGGATTGGAAAAAACAACTTGGCCAGCCAAATCATTGGAAAGAGCGACAAAATGATCGCTGTTCACAACAGGTCCGCTTTCGCATCGAACTTCAATAAGTGAAGCAACCTTGGAGGCAGCATCAATACAAAACGCAATCCTACCCTCTGCGGTTTCCCGCTCACCTTTTTTAGCTTGTATAGCAGCATTTTTTTTGCGCAGAATGGCAACAGCCACCTCAACATCACCTTTGGCCTCGATCAATGCCTCCTTGCAATCCATCATCGGGGCATTAGTTCTGTCACGCAAAGACTTTACAACACCTGCTGTAATGGCACTCATACTATCTCACCTAAAATAGAATTCATGTATTAAGAAGCAATCAAACCGATTAATCCACAATGGCAGGGGCTCGAACTGTGCCTGCTGTTCCACTTGGAGCGGGCCTTGGCCTTGGGGCAGTGGCTTGCTCTGTAGCCAAAGCAGCACGACCTTCAATGATCGCATCGGCCAGTTTCGCCAATACAAGCTCCACTGAACGAATACTATCATCATTGGCTGGAATTGGAAGATCAACATCATCCGGATCACTATCGGTATCAATCAAAGCTACGGTTGCGATTCCCATGCGCTTTGCTTCTTTGATAGCAATATGCTCACGCCTTGGGTCAACGATTACCAAGGCGTCAGGAAGCCTGTTCATCTCACGGATACCGGAAAGGTTACGCTGAATTTTGGTGAGTTCACGGCTCAAATTTGAAATCATCTTTTTACTGTAGCTGCGAATCACGCTGGACTCTGGGGCCTTGTGGATGTCGAGTTTGCCCGACTCGTTCATCATTGTCTTGATATAAGCTACAAGATCAACCTTTGCGGGGTTTTCGTAAGAGGGGAGCCACATGGCTTCAAGCTCGGCCAATCTCTTCAAGCGATCACGAATGGTACGGTGGTTGGTGAGTGTTCCACCTAACCAACGCTCAGAAACAAAGGGCATGCCGCAGCGGCGGGCTTCAGTCTCGATGGTATCTTTGGCTTGCCGCTTGGTGCCAACAAAAAGAATCTGGCTTCCCGATGCGGAAAGTTTAGTAAGGAAACGGAAGGCACGCAACAAGCCCCTTACGGTTTCACGCAGATCGATGATATGAATCAAATTGCGTTTTCCGTAAATGTACGGACGCATCTTCGGGTTCCAACGACTGGCCCTATGACCAAAATGAACGCCAGCTTCAATGAGATCTTTTACTTGGACAATCGACACGCAGCACTCTCCCGCTTTTGCAGATGTTTTTCCCTACGCAGCCCCGGTGCATCTTACTTTTGATGAAATAACCACAGGGAACCGTGCAACCCTTCAATCGGGCAATACTTCTTGCTAAAAAGATAGTTTATTGGAAAATCAAACAGGGGTCAAACAGTATAAGCAAAATAAATCAAGTTCCTCGTAAAATTGCTTAAAACAAGTATTCTCAGAATCAAGAATTGTTTAGTAGTTGCCAGATTGAGGGTCTCAACTGGGCCAAAGCCTTACTTCGATGACTGATCGAGTGCTTGACTCTGGCGGTTAATTCACCAAATGTTTGGTGATATTCAAGTATCAAAAACAAGGGATCATATCCAAAACCACCCTGCCCCATGTAGTCTTTGATAATTCGACCATGACATCTTCCCTCGGCTCGAGCCATGATCTTTCCCTCAGAATTTGCCAAACAAGCCACGCAAATATAGTAAGCATCCCGTTTTTCAGGCGGGAAGAGCTTAAGCGCCTCTAAAAGTTTGGTATTATTAGCTGAGTCTCCCCCATGCTCACCCGCATATCGGGCAGAGTGAATACCTGGTTCACCTTTAAGCACCGGAACAACCAAACCGCTGTCTTCCGCCAAAACCCACTTCCCGACTTGAAGGGCATAGCCAGAAGCCTTTTTTTCGGCATTTTCCAAAAAACTAGAACCATCCTCAAGAACCTCGGAATGATTCGGAAAAGAGGAAAGATCCAAACAATTCACGGGTAAATCAGCGTAGATCTCCTTGATTTCCCTAAGCTTTGATTTGTTTTTGGTTCCGATCACCAATTCAGTCATTTTTCACTCCGCTTTAAATTTTAATCCTTATTTAAGCTTAATGACCCTTATTACTTGATCCGATTAACTATTAAGATTAAATTACTCTATCATGCCAAATGGAGAGTTTATGACTTTAAAATCCAAAAGTAGTCTGACAGCAAACAATATTCTTAGGAGAGATTTCGTAAGCCTTGGATGCTTGAGTTTCCTGGGATTGGGCGCATCTGGAATAAATGCCGCCAATTATAAATTTGCCCAAGGGCGAAAAGCGAAGTCATGCATCTTTTTATATTTGACGGGCGGGCCACCACAGCACGAAACATGGGATCCAAAGCCCGATGCCCCGGTTGAAATACGAGGGCCATACCAACCTATTGACACAGCAACAATTGGGTTGAAAGTTTGCGAATTAATGCCAAAAACCGCACAATTAACCAACAAAATTTGCGTTCTCAGATCAATGATGACCAATGATAACGCACATTCCTCGAGTGGTTATTCAATGTTGACTGGGGTTCCGCATATACCCATGAATTTTGAAAATGCAAAGCCCGGGGCGCCGAATGACAGCCCCAGTTTTGCGGCAATTGTTCAAAAAATCCTAGGGTCCAGCTCTGTAAGGCCTGAATCAATCGTTTTGCCTGAACATATTTGGAACGATGGCGGGATCTCATGGCCCGGCCAGGATGCAGGCTTTTTAGGTCGTTCCAGCAACCCTTGGTTGATTAATTGTCATCCGGAATCATCTGGATTTCAAATCCCCGGATTATCTCTTCCTGAAGGAATCAATAATAAACGATTGGATGACAGGCTTAAGATCCTTGAAACAATCAACAAGGGAACAAATAAAAATCAAGCCGATAGATCAGAGCGGCAATTTGAAAACCAAACCAAACAAGCATTGAACTTGATGAGCGGAGAAGCTTCCCGCAAGGCGTTTGACCTGAACCTTGAACCCCAGTCAGTGCGGGAAAGATACGGCAATAATCGCTGGGGCCAAAGCGTGCTGCTTGCCCGCAGGCTTGTCGAATCCGGAGTCCCGATGATTCAGGTGAATTGGACGCGTTTTGCAAATGAGCCACAAGGAAGTCCAAGTTGGGACACCCATGCGAAAAACGCTGAAAAATTAAAGAAAGAACTTATGCCGGTTATGGATCAATCCTATTCCGCACTTCTTGAAGACCTTGAATACAGGGGATTACTCAAAGATACCCTTGTGGTTTGGGCCGGGGAATTTGGCAGGACACCAAAACATAATGGAAATGCCGGAAGGGATCATTGGGGCCATGTTTTTTCCGCAGCGCTTGCGGGTGGCGGAATACGAGGTGGCCAGATCATCGGTTCTTCTGATAAAAATGGAGCCTATGTCAAGGATCAACCCATCAGACCTCAAGACCTCCATGCCACCATATATCATCAAATGGGTATTCCCCTTGATACGGAAATCCATGACATACAAGGCAGGCCCTTGCCGATTTGCAGGGGACAAGTGATTAAAAACGCGATCTAAAAAAAATTCACAAGCCAGCCTGTAAGCCGGGTTCTGTTTCCAGTCTAAAAAAGGCTGGATGACAGTCATTTATCTAGGCGAACAGTTACCCGAACGCTCAAGCGACCTACCCGAAGGTCAAATGGACCGGACCAGTCCTTCCTTCTTATTTGGCCTTGCTCCCGGTGGGGTTTGCCGAGCCAGCCTGTCACCAGGCTGCTGGTGGGCTCTTACATTAAGGAATTCACATTCCCCCGCCATTTCACCCTTACCCTTTTGGGGCGGTATCTTTCTGTTGCACTTTCCCTACCCTTGGGCAACACGCGATGAAACATGCTGCTTCGGGCGGTGGGAGTTACCCACCACCGTGCCCTGTGGAGCCCG
>SYCV01000190.1 GCA_005786805.1 Planctomycetia bacterium
AGTGATCCACCCTGGCCACGCACGCCGATGCAAGCGACCCGTATTTTATCATTTGGCCCGGCAACAGCATTTGCGGATTCCGCGATGAAATACCCTGTGGATAAAGCCGCTGTGGTTTTGATGAAGGCTCTACGATTTTGCATGGTTGATATTCCTTTGAGATGCATAAATAAATCAGGCAGGCAAAGATAGTAAACACTTGAAGGGGCTAATATTCAAGGAAAAAGTGAATGAAGATGATTGTTTATTAAGGCCTTAAAATAGTTCGCGGATGGGGATTCCGGAGTCAAGCAGGTGCTGGGGCCTTCCGTTAGGATCATTGATGGTTGTGGATAGATCGATATTCAAGGATTTGTAAAGTGAGGCGAAAATATCCTGGAAGGTGACGGGTCGGGAAACAACTTTTGCGCCATGATGATCGGTGGCGCCAATGACTTGCCCGCCTTTGAATCCACCACCTGCAAGAAGCGCGGGGCTGACTTCAGGCCAGTGGTGCCTTCCGCCTGATTTAGGATCAATGCGAGGAGTTCTGCCAAATTCTCCCCATACGACAATCGCGACATCATTCAACATTCCCCGGTCTTCAAGATCAGTGATCAGGGCATGAATGGCATTATCAACGATGGGAAGAAGTTGTTTCATACGGGGGAAATTGCCTTCATGGGTGTCAAAATCGCTGAAAGAAACACTTACGCAGCGAACCCCCGCCTCTATCATTCTACGGGCGATGAGGAGTTTCTTTCCCGCGTTTCCATCCTCGCTGGTCGTGGATCGTTTTGGTTCATTCATGGGGTAGGTGTATTTGGCAACCACGCTGGATGATTCTTTCTCGAGATCCATGGCGTTGGCAAGTTTGCCTGAAAGAATGATGCCCACTGCTTGCTGGGTGAAGCGATCAAGGGCATCCATGGAGCCTGAAGCGTCAAGGCTTTTGCGGGTTGCATCAAAGCTGGCTAAAAGCTTGGTGCGATCACTGACTAAATCAGGTGTCAAGCCTTCAACAAGGTTGAGTTGCACTGCGTGTGCTTTGCCTCGCTTGGCAAGTTCGCCTTTCATGCCCGCTTCTAGTTCCCGGGTGAACATTGAGGAAATATCCGGGCGGAAAGGAGTGAATGTGGGGCCCAGGAAACCCGGCCTGGCACTATTACGCACCTGGGGCCTGCCCTGCATGATATCCACGAAGGCTGGCGATGTGTCGCCTGCCGCCCCTTGAAGTTTTGCGATCACAGAGCCAAACGCTGGCCTCCCGCCTATGTTGGATTGGTCTTTTGCAGCAAAGCCTGACTGGCATTGAAAGCCATCGTGCGCGCCGGCAGAGCCGACCAGTGACCGCACAAAAACGCATTTATCAGCAATCTTGGAAATTTTTGGAAGCAGTTCACCAACTTGTATTCCGGGAACATTGGTTGCGATGGGTTTGAATTCACCTCGGATTTCAACAGGGGCATCAGGTTTAAGATCAAACATATCCAGTTGCGGTGGGCCACCATCAAGATGGATATTGATCACCGATTTGATTGAAGTGTGAATACCAGCAACGGCCTCTGCTTTGAGTAAATCAATGAGAGAAAATCCGGATAAACCCACGGCGCCAGCAGTGAGGAAATGCCTTCGACTGGTTTTTTGATCATAATTACCAAAGATGGAGAGCATGCATTCGTCCGGTGGGATACAAAAACCTAATTTAACCTCTAGATGATATCTTATAAAAGATATTGATTCAAGCCTTTATAAAATAACCTATCGGCAAACCTGCCCCATAATATTGCAAAAAATTGTGTTTCGATTGGATTAATGCTAAAAATAGGGTTGATGCTGGTTTGTTCGATTAATGCTTAGCCTAGGGGTGCGGGGATGCGTCTGACTTCAATGATACTGCTGCTTGTGGGACTAGTGGTTTCAAAAGCCGACGCTTCGGAAGAACTTGATTTCAACCGTGATATCAGGCCCATATTATCTGATAATTGTTTTTATTGCCATGGACCGGATAAAAGTCAGCGTAAAGCGGGCCTAAGACTGGATGACCATGAAAGTGCCATCAAGACTAAAGCTGTTGTCCCCGGTAGCGCATCGAAAAGCATTCTGATAGAGCGGATAAACAGCACGGATCAAGATGTGATCATGCCTCCGCCTGAAGCAAAAAAGAAGCTATCCTCTGCCCAGAAGGAAACTCTCAAGCGTTGGATTGACCAAGGCGGGAGGTACAAGAATCATTGGGCATATGAACCCCTGGCAAAGCCTTCCATCCCCAGCGGTCAAAATGCCATCGATTATCTTGTTTCAAAGCGACTTGCAAAAATTGGTTTGAGTCCATCTGAGGAGGCTGATAAACGAACCTTGGTTAGGCGATTGTACTTTGATTTGCTCGGATTGCCTCCGACACCCGAAGTAGTCGTGGACTTTGAAAAAGACAAATCTCCAAACGCGTATGCAAATCTGGTGGAGAAGATTTTAAGCAGTCCCCATTACGGCGAGCGAATGGCAATAGCCTGGCTGGATGTTGTGCGATTTGCAGACACCATTGGCTACCACAGTGACACATCCCGCAATATATGGCCCTACAGGGATTATGTGATCAATTCGTTCAATCAAAACAAAAAATTTGACAGATTCACCATGGAGCAGATAGCAGGCGACCTTCTACCTGATGCAAGTCAGGAGACAAGGGTGGGTTCAGGATTTAATCGACTGCTTTTGTCGACCGAGGAAGGTGGTGCGCAGCCTAAGGATTATGAGTCCCGGATGCTTACCGACCGGGTCCGGGCGATTGGTGCGGCATGGTTGGGGCAGACCACGGGTTGTGCGCAATGCCATGATCATAAGTTTGACCCCATGACTGCCAGGGATTTTTATTCACTGGGCGCTTTTTTCTCGGATATTCAAGAGGCAGCCATAGGAAAACGCGAGGAAGGCATGGCTGTTGCTGATGAAATGCAGAAACAAAGGCTTGCAAAGATGGATGCGGAATTGGAGCAATTAAGGAACAAGAAACCGGTGGTGAAAGAAGAAATTACCGCTGCGGAGAAGTCGCGCAAGCTTTTTCATGATTCCCTTCCCAGGACTCTTGTTTCTGTGAGCATGGAAAAGAAAAGGGTGGTGCGACTGCTACCTCGTGGCAACTGGCAGGATGAAACCGGTGAAATCATGAAACCCGCATTCCCCGCTTTTCTTCCCCAGATGAAAGTTGAAGGCCGGGAACTTAATCGATTGGACTTGGCGAAGTGGCTGGTTTCCCGGGATAACCCTCTTACAGCCCGGACTGTGATGAACCGATCTTGGAAACAGTTCTTTGGTGTGGGTTTGAGCAAGGTGCTTGATGACCTCGGAGCCCAGGGCGAACTGCCTCTTAATCCTGAATTGCTCGATTGGTTAGCCTCTGAATTCATTGATAGTGGTTGGGATATGAAACACATGGTCAGGACCATGGTGAATAGTAAAACTTACAGGCAGGATTCCCGGGGTTCGAAGGAGCTTCTATTGAAAGATCCTTATAACCGGGAACTTTCGCGGCAAAGCCGATTCAGGGTGGATGCTGAAATTGTAAGGGACAATGCCCTTGCGGTATCCGGATTGCTGGTGGCCAAAATCGGAGGTCCAAGCGTTAAACCTTATCAACCCGATCGTTACTGGGAAAATTTGAATTTTCCTACCCGTGAATATGTCGCTGACAAGGGTGATTCCCAGTACAGGAGAGGCTTGTATGTATGGTGGCAGCGTACTTTTTTGCACCCAAGCATGCTCGCATTTGACGCTCCATCCAGGGAGGAATGTGCTGCTGATCGAAATCGCTCGAATATTCCCCAACAGGCGCTGGTTTTGTTGAATGATCCCACTTATGTAGAGGCTGCAAAGGCATTCGCTTGCAAAATCCTCAAGTCTCCCGGTAGTGCGACCTCGGATCGGATAGCCTGGGCCTGGCAGCAGGTGTTGCAACGCAATCCAACTGCTGATGAATTGTCCACCATCCAAATTTTGGTGGAAAAACGGTTGCATGAATATCGTAACGATGAAAAGTCAGCACAACAGTTATTCAATGTCGGATTGTTTGTGATTCCTGATGGATTAGACAAGGCTGAAGTCGCCGCTTGGACTCATGTCGCAAGAGTCCTGCTGAATTTACATGAAACAATTACGAGGTATTAGATCGTGAGAAATACGACTGGTGTCAAGTTGATGCAGCGCAGGTCTTTTTTGGCGAACGGGTCCCGTGGGATAGGGTCGGTGGCTTTGGCCTCACTGCTTCCATCCCCGGCTTTTCCAGCAGGTCTATCACCAAATTCCACTGGAGTTGTCAGTCCCCTTCCATTAAGGCCCAAGGCGAAAAGGGTGATTTGGTTGACAATGGCAGGTGGACCTTCCCACCTTGAGACATTTGATCACAAGCCAAAGCTTGCGGAAATGCACGGTAAGCCCATGCCCCAGAGCATGACCAAGGGGCAGCAACTGGCGCAATTGCAGGGGCAGAAACTTGTCTGCCAGGGACCTCAATTCGCTTTTCAAAAGTTTGGGAGGAATCAGACTGAGATCTCTGTCTTATTCCCTCATATCGGTTCGGTCATGGATGATATTTGCCTGGTGCGTTCCATGACCACCGATGCGATCAATCATGATCCGGCACATATGTTCATGAACACCGGATCTCAGATTGCGGGTAGGCCAAGCATGGGTTCATGGGTAACCTACGGCTTGGGAAGTGAATCATCCGACCTGCCAGGATTTGTGGTTTTGGTATCCACAGGCAGGGGGCGTTCTCCCCAGCCGATCGCAGCAAGGCAATGGAGCAGCGGGTTTCTTCCCAGCAAACACCAGGGGGTGCAACTTCGCAGCAAGGGTGACCCGGTCCTTTATCTTGGTAACCCCGCCGGGATCAGCAGGGAAGCTCAATCCGCGGATGTGCAGGCAATCAACTCGCTCAATCGCAAGTTTGATTCCGTGGTTGATGATCCTGAGATCGCGACTCGGATTTCCCAGTATGAAATGGCTTTCCAGATGCAGGGGAGCGTGCCGGATTTGATGGATATCTCGAAGGAAAATAGTCGAATGCTGCAGATGTATGGTTGCAATCCCGGGGACGGATCATTTGCCAGCAATTGCCTGCTTGCAAGGAGGCTTGCGGAAAGGGGTTCCCGATTCATCCAGCTTTATCACCGGGACTGGGACCATCATAGTTTGCTCAAGGAGGAATTACCGTTGCGTGCCAAGGAGGTCGATCAGGCTTGTGCGGCATTGATTCGTGACTTGAAACAGCGGGGTATGCTGGAGGAGACCTTGATTGTTTGGACCGGTGAGTTCGGTCGCACCCCCATGGCGCAGGGCAACAAGGGGCCCGTTGGGCGCGATCACCATAACAAGGCGATGTCCATGTGGATGGCGGGTGGAGGGGTGCGCGGCGGAATGGTTTTTGGTGCCACTGATGATCTTGGCTATGCCGCGGAAAAAGATGTGATCACCGTACATGACATTCATGCAACCATGTTGCATTTGCTGGGTATAGACCATGAATCCTTCACATTCAAATTCCAGGGATTGGATGCCAAACTCACGGGCGTGGAACCTTCCAGGGTTGTCAAGGAAGTTCTTTTATAATCAAGCTGGTAAATGATATTACCTGCTGGAAATCGACTGCAACTGTTGTTTCTCAATTGTCATGCTTCATGTGAAAGCTGACAGATCCCGCCAGCCTCAAACTCAAGGATAATCATCTTATGTCAATCATAAAATTTATTACCGGCAGAGTGTCAAAGGAAATGTTGGTTTTTGTGTCATTGATGTTTTTGAATACCCAGTCCTGGGCTGGCCAGTTGAAGGCGGGAGTGGGAAGGGAAGATATCACCAGTCCGGTTGCCGTGAAAAATGACACTTTGTATGTGAAGGCCCTGGTGTTGAAAGATGCCGGGGCGACTGCGGTTATCATCACCGTGGATGCGGTCGCAATCGAGGAAATAGGTTCGATAAAGAAAACCTACCTTTCCACAGTAAGGGAGCAATTAAAGAAAGAGTTTGAGGTTTTGCCGACAAATGTGATGGTCAATGCCAGTCATTGTCATGGAATTGTATGCGAGGATGTTGAGGAAAAAACGGTGAAGGCGGTTAGAACCGCGATGAAAAATCTCGTTGATGTTGATATTGGCAATGGTGTTGGATTTGAAAATAGGATCATGGAGAATCGCAGGGTGAAGCTGAGGAATGGCAAAGATGCGGATATGCGAAGGGCGTATTCCCTTCCCCCCGATGCCGAGGTTGCAGGCGTTGGACCTGTTGATCCCCAGATAGGAATATTGAGGCTTGACCAGAAGAATGGAAAAACTCTTGCAGTGCTCTACAATTTCGCATGCCATCCCATCCAGGGAGTTCCAAGTGGTGGGAATACCGCGGACCTCACGGGGTTTTCATCCAGGGTGATTGAAGATTGCCTGGGTGATGGGGCCATGGCATTTTTTATCCAGGGGTGTGGCGGGGATGTCAATCCAGTGCTCTACAAGGATGTCGCTTATCCACCGGATGCGGAACCCCTTGGCAATATGCTGGGTATCAGCACCATGCGGGGATTGAGGAAAATCACATGCAAGCCGGATGTGGCTTTCAAGGTGATCAATGAGACCATTTCGCTCCCAAGGGCCGAGCTTTCAGCACGCATTGAATCGCTTCAGGCGGAACAATTGAAATTGGTCCAATCCCTGGCGGCAAACAATCTTAACTTCAAAACATTCCTTCCCCTCATGATCAGGTACAACAATTCCGAGGAGTACCCATCCTTTTTCTCACAGCATTACCTTCACGAGAAAATGCTGGGGAGAAATGATCTCGAAAAGCTGGATGCGGAGAACCGAAAAAACATCAAGAAGTATCTTGCCAATATTCATGTGATGGAAGAACTTACCCGGGTGCAGACGAACCTTGCGCTGCTCAAGAAAAACCAGGCGAAAAATATCGCCTCAGGGAAAAGAACCATCGATGTGGAAATCATGGGCATTAGAGTGGGCGATTTTGTCATGGTTACTTTTCCGGGCGAATTGACAGTTCAAATCGGACTGAATATCAAAAAAATGTCACCGCACAAGTCCACATTCGTCGCTGGGTATACCAATGGTTATATCTACTACGCCCCAACTGCAGAGCAACTCAAGAATGTGGGCAACGCGCAGGAAGATAGTGATTGCATCCTCGCACCGGAATGGCAGAAGCTTTTCGAGGACAAAGTCGCTGAGATTTTAAAGAAACTATGACCTGAATCTTTGTGAAAGCAGGTAATCATGAATATGACCAGTGGAGCCATGCTATTTCTTTTGGGCATCATGCCGTGCCAGTTGGAAGTTAAAAAAGATCCTCCACCCTGGTACGAGGATCGCAAACAGTTGCTCTATTTCAAGGATGGACAGGGTAGGTTGCAGCCTGTTAAAAGCATGTCGGATTGGTCCAAACGCGTTGCACATATCAGGGAAAACATGGAACTGGTGATGGGTCCTTTGCCCGTGACCACAACCCTGCCTTTGGATATGAAAATAGATCACGAGGAGAAATTACAACACTACACACGCAATCATGTATCCTTCCTGGTTGAGAAAGAAGACAGGGTGCCCGCCTTTTTACTGATTCCCCACCATGCAACCAAAAACAGCCTCAGGCCCGGAGTGATTTGCCTGCCTGGTAGTTCCAAGCCCGGCAAAGATATCCCTGCGGGAGTTTCCCTGGCCAACGGGCAATCCTACGCGCATGAACTTGCCTCAAGGGGCTATGTTTGCCTGGTGATGGATTATCCACTTTTGCATACAAATGAATATCCTGCAGACCCTTATAAGATGGGTTATGCCAGTGCAACCATGAAAGGAATTGTGAATCATCGCAGGGGCATTGACCTGCTTTCATCCCTTGGATATGTGGATTCTGGATCGATCGGGGTCATCGGGCATTCGCTTGGCGGGCACAACGCGCTTTTTCTAGGGGTATTTGATCAAAGGATCAAGGCGGTGGCTTCGAGTTGCGGCTTTAATGTTTTTGCAAAACATAACAAGGGAGATGTCAGGGCCTGGAGCAGCAAATATTACATGCCAAGGATTAAGACGGAATACAACGACATTCCTTCAAAGATTCCCTTTGATTTCACCGAGGTGCTTGCAGCACTTGCTCCCAGGCCTGTTTTCATCAATGCCCCCTTGCATGATGAACCCGATTTTGAAGTTTCCGGGGTTACGGATTGCATTGATGCCGCTCTTCCCGTGTATGAAAAAATATTCAACTTCCGCAATAGGCTTGAGGTTCATCATCCTGATACTAACCATAGTTTTCCACTAAGGGAAAGACTTATGGCCTATGCTTTTTTTGACAAACATCTGATGCCCGGGCCTGATGTTTCAGATATCAAGGATGGTTTGATCAGCCACCTACCTTTGGTCGATAATGCCCGTGATATTTCGGGAAAGAACCATCATGCGGAAAGTGTGAATGTGCATTACGAAAATGGGGCATTTTTCAATGGTATGGATTCAAGTCTAAAGGTCGCGAAGGATATTGGCCCCCAGATGGGGAAAGGTGAATTCAGCATTGCCTGCTGGATCAAAGCGGATGATAAATCTAATGTATTACCGGGTGGAGATATTTTTAGCTGGTATTCCCCGAATATCTCAAGAGGTGTGAACCTAAGCCTTAAAAGTAATCAAGGTGTCACAACCAACCAGGCCAATTATCGTCATTTGTTTTTTGGAATTGACAATAATAAATCCGGTGAATGGCACGATTGCGGGGTGCCGGGCAAGGCTTTGTGTGCGTTCTCACTTGCGGTTCATGGTGGAGAACTTTATGCGGGAACTTGTGCGCCTGAAGCAAATGATTCAGGGCGGGTTTATCGACACGCAGGCGCCCAGCGATGGATTGATTGTGGTGCCCCTGATAAATCCAACAGCGTCATGTCTATGGCGATCTATGAAAATCAGCTTTATGCTGGCACGGGGAAATACAGGCTGGCAGGGTCCGCCCTGTCTGAATCAAAAAACACCAACCTTGGTGGAAGGATTTTGCGGTATGAGGGCCGTGATGTCTGGAAAGATTGCGGCCAGTTGCCGGATACCGAGGCAGTGGGTGGGATGGTTGTTTATAAAGGCAAGCTTTATGCATCCTCTTTATACAAGCCTGCGGGATTTTATCGGTATGAGGGAAATAAGCAGTGGACAAAATGCCCCACACCCGTTGTTGAAAAATCGAGTAACAAACAATCTGATAACCTGAGGGTTGAAGCGCTAACTGTTTTTGGCGGATTTATTTATGCAAGCAGTTATGACTGCGGAAATGTTTTTCGTTTTGATGGTGAAAAATGGATTGACCTGGGTAGGCTTGGTGAAAATACCCAGACTTATTCCTTTGCAATTTACCAAGGCGCGCTTCATGTGGGCACCTGGCCCAGTGGCAGGGTTTATCGTCTTGAAAAAACCAATCAATGGACAGACCTGGGAAGACTGGGTGAAGAGCTTGAGGTCATGGGGATGGTTGTTAACAATGGGAAATTGCTTGCAGGTACTTTGCCCCTTGCCGAGGTTTATGAATACAGCAACAACAAGACTTGGAAAAAAATCACCAGGTTGGATCATACCCCGGATGTCAAGTATCGCAGGGCTTGGACCATGGCGGAGCATGATGGCCGTCTATTCTGTTCCACTCTTCCCTCGGGGAAGATTTTTTCATTCGAGACAGGTCGTAATGTGTCCTGGGGACACTCTCTTCCAGCGGGCTGGCATCATCTAGCCGCAATAAAAACCAGGGAAAATCTGATGCTTTACCTTGATGGTTGCAAGGTTTCTGAAAGCACCCGGTTCAAGCCGGATGATTTTCAAATTGTCAATGATGCTGTCATTCAGATTGGTGCGGGGGCTTCCGGGAATTTCCAGGGGTGGATGTCTGATCTTCGGATTTATAATCAAATTCTGGATGCGGAGTCTGTTAAAAAACTCGCAGCAATGAAACCAATGCCATGAGAATCAAGCTGGAACCACTTCAAACACATAATTGTCGGGTGATCGAAAGAAGAATCTGGGAAATGATGTGGGGCGTTTGGCTGTGATGATTTCAGCACCGTTTTGCGCAAGCCTTTGCTTAAGGGAATCGAATTCCTTTTCGGGCCAGCGGATTGCGATGTGCCTGCCATATTCCTGCTCAAACTTGAGTGAGTCGAACTCCTTGTTTTCAAGAATATGAAGTTCCTGTCCAGGCGCGATCTGCAGCCAAGCAGCATTAACCGCGATATTGCCGGGCTTTTCAATGGGCTGCCAATTCAATGTTTTGATGAAGAATTCCTTGAAGGGAATTATGTCTTTTGTCAAAAGGGTGATATGAGCAATGGACATGATTGCTGTTACTGGCCCTTTAGATAATGTCGTTCAATGAAGGTTGTGTCCACTTTGCCATCAATGAAAGCGGAGTTGGTGAAAATTTCCCTGAGGATGGGGATTGTTGTTCTGATACCATCCACATTGAATTCGGCAAGCGCCCTTCGCATGGTGGAAATCGCCTCTGCCCGGGTGGGCTTGTGAACAAGAAGTTTTGCCACGAGGGAGTCGTAGTTTGATGGGACCCTGTAGCCCTGGACGGCGTGGGTATCCATTCGAACCCCGGGGCCACCGGGAGGATGCCATTTTGTGATCAAGCCAGGGAAAGGCCTGAAGCCATTTGCGGGGTCTTCTGCATTGATGCGGCATTCGATGGCGCATCCCCTATGAATGATATCATCCTGTTTGAAAGAAATCGGCAACCCTGAAGCGATGCGAATTTGTTCCTTTACCAGGTCGATCCCCGTGACAAGTTCTGAGACGGGATGTTCAACCTGGATACGGGCGTTGACTTCGATGAAGTAAAAGTTATGGTCCTTGTCCAGTAGAAACTCAACGGTTCCCGCGCTGTAGTAGCCCGCGGATTTGACAAGCCTGACCGCTGCCGCGCAGATTTCCTTGCGAACTTTGTCGGGAAGGTTAGGGGCGGGCGACTCCTCGACGAGTTTTTGATGCCTGCGCTGAAGTGAGCAATCGCGCTCCCAAAGGTGAACCACATTGCCCTGGGTGTCGCCCAGGACTTGCACTTCAATATGGCGGGGTTGTTCAATGTACTTTTCCAAATAGACGCTTCCATCCTTGAAGGCATTCTCAGCTTCCTGCACTGCGGAAGCCAGCCCGGATTGAAGACTGATGTCGTTATGGGCGACACGCATGCCACGGCCGCCGCCGCCCGCGGATGCTTTTATCAAAACCGGGTATCCCATGGAATGGGCTAGAGCAAGGGCTTCCTCGTCCTTGGTGATAAGGCCCTCGCTTCCTGGAACAACAGGAACACCAGCTTTTTTTGCCATTTTTCGTGCTTCGTTCTTGTTGCCAAGTTTACGCATTGCTTCCTGAGGAGGGCCGATGAATTCAATTTTGCAGGACCTGCAAACCTCTGCAAAATGTGCATTTTCAGAGAGGAAACCATATCCTGGATGAATGGCCTGCACATCTGCGATTTCCGCGGCACTGATCAGCCTTGGAATGTTAAGGTAACTTTCAGCGGAGTTGGCTGG
>SYCV01000191.1 GCA_005786805.1 Planctomycetia bacterium
ATCACTGACTGCAATCTGGTTTTGCTCAGCGGCAAACGCAAGGGCCCTGTCCGCTTGAATCAACGCGGGAGTTTCCTTCACATTCTTCCACTGCTGCACAACCTGCAGCAAAAAGTAATTTTCAGGTTCAGATGCTGGAACAGTTTCATTAACACTCAGGGAAATATCCTTGCCCAACTGTTTGCCTTCAACTTTGTAATCGAAGGTTTTGCCAGCCTGGACTTTTCCAACCACCAAAGTTGGGGCATCAGACCTCAATGGAGGCAGTATTGCTGGATAAACCTCGGAAACTTCATTGGGCAATTGCAGGGATGCGGAATACAGAACCGGCACATCCATTGCTGTTTGAAGCCGCTTGTGTAAATCCTCGACCCAGTCGCCCGGCAGCATTCTCATGCACAACCCACCGGTACCTGAGGCAAGACCATGAAGGTTGGAGGGATCCATTCTTAAACCAATCGGCACAGGGAAAAACACAACCTCCTTGCTCACCATTTCCTTGCAAAGGCCAGCACGGTCGGTGCCATCAATCGGCCCGGCTATGCTCATGCCATCTCCCATGAAAACCAATACCTTTTGCCTGCCTGCGATCGATTCAAACGAAGTTACCGCATCTGTAATGCCCTTTTTCAGATTAGTTCCACCTGAAGCATATTCCTTGGAAAGATCTCCCAAGGATGCAATCGCATCTTCCTTTTTCCTGAATCCCCTGCTGATCTGCTTGGAATCATTGCTGATGGTCATGATCGATAAGCGGTCATCAGCCTGAAGGTTTTCCGCAAAAAGCTTGGCAACTTTTCTCGACATTTCCAATGGGGCCGCAGCTTGGCTGGCTGAAGAATCTATCAAAAGAAGGATATCGCGGGGCATGCGAGGGTTGGGTTGCAATTTCGGTTGCACTTGAAGTGCGAAAAATGTCTCATCCTTTTGGGTTTTATAAGTGACAAGCGGATGACCGGTAAAACGGCATTCGGAAAATTTCATCTCGAATTGCCTATCCTGGTGGATGGGTTGCATCAGGCCTGTGCTTCGAAGATCCTGCTCTTTTTTCGCCTTGCCAGCCTCTCCCAAAACCTTGGTCGATGCTATGATCGCCCCAAGACCGAGAATGCCTGCCGCTCCTATTGCAAATCGATATCGAATCATAGTCAGCCCCTGTCTAAAGCACACTTGGCAGGGAATCCGCCAATTGTATCTAACAATTAGATTCTAAAATATGAATGGCTTGCGCTACAAAATATTATCTTTTTGATCCCGTTGTTTTGCATCTTATTTTCGTCACTTCCGTAAGAAGTGGTTTATTTATAACCGTGCAAATTAACAGCCAAGCAAATCCAGTAAAACTATACCATAAAAACACCGTTAATATACATTGCTTAATCAATTAGGTTAAAAGGCCGATTGATTTTTTTTAAAAGACTTGGTAGACCCAAAACTCTAAGTCTTGTTCAAGGCCTTAAAACGGCCAACAGAAAGGATTCTGTCAGACAAAATGTTAGCGTACATAAGTTCAATCTGGTCATATCGTTACTTCTGGTATTCCCTGGTGCAAAACGATTTACGCCAGAGGTATCGAGGCTCGGTTTTGGGCATGGGTTGGTCTCTTTTACACCCCATTGCAATGACCGCCATTCTTTGTGTGGTTTTTGGCGGGATCTTTCAACAGGATTATCGCTTTTTTGGCCCTTTCCTTCTTGCGGGAATGGCTATCTGGAATTTCCTAACCCAAAGTATTACAGCAGGTTGCAACAGTTTTTTCATGGCGGAAGCATATATCAGACAGCAACCTGTTCCCATGGCAATTTATCCCCTTCGAACTGTCCTAGGCTTGGGATTTCACTTCCTTATTGGCATGGGATTGGTAATCGCATTAAGCCTTTGGTTTTTAGGGTGGCCAGGGATTCTTCCTTTTTTATCCATAATCCCCAGTGTTATTTTGATCTTTTTATTTGGTTGGTCTATTTCCAGTATTTTCGGGCTTGCAACCGTATATTTCCGCGACACCAAGCACCTCTCCGAAGTGGGCCTACAAATTCTGTTTTACATCACCCCGGTTATGTATCCCCCTTCTGTTTTGGAAGGGAGAAGAATTGGAATTCTTTTGAAATTCAATCCCCTGTCGCCATTCCTTGAACTTATTCGGGACCCGCTGATCTACCAAAAGCTGCCCAGCATCGAAACTTTCGGGGTTGCCACAGTACTTACATTAAGTGCCATGGTCGTGGCTTATTCAGCCTTGAAAGCCTCCGAAAAACGAATCATTTTTCATCTTTAAAATAATTGTGGATTGGAAATCATGGCAAGAATAGAGTTAGACAACCTCAGCCTTACCTTTAAAATGCGGGCATGCAAATCCATCACCCTCAAGGAGTTCCTTATCGGGAAGATTTTCACCCGCAAGGCACCCCCTGACATTATTGTCGATGCATTAAAAAATGTCAGCTTCACTGTAGAAAAAGGGGAAAGACTGGGCATCATCGGCCATAATGGCGCTGGTAAAAGCACCCTTCTAAAAACCCTTGCTGGTGTCTATTATCCCACCAGCGGCACTCGCATTGTTGAAGGGAAAATTTCTTCTCTATTTGAAATCACCCTGGGCTTCGAACCTGAATCAACCGGGTGGGACAACATCGCTTTTCGCAGCTATCTTCAAGGTGAAACCCCAAAGACCATTGCTGCAAAAAAAGACAGTATTGCTGAATTCACAGAACTTGGCGACTTTTTAAATATGCCTGTCCGCTTTTATTCCGCGGGCATGCTTGTCAGGCTTGCATTTTCAATCGCTACTGCCATCGATCCGGAAATCCTACTTGTCGATGAAGTACTTGCAGCGGGCGACCTTGCTTTTCAAGCAAAGGCCAGGCAGCGCATGAAAGACATGATGGCAAAGGCACATCTCATGGTGATGGTCAGTCATGACCTGTCATCAATTGAAACCATCTGCGACAAGGTGATTTGGATGGATCACGGATCGATCCGAATGTATGGCCCATCAGGTGTCGTTGTGAAAGCTTATCAAGATTCGGTGCGATCCGAGGCGATTGCCGCTTAATTCATTGGTTTTTAAGGTTTTTTATGATTCAACCCATTCGCTTTCATGCTTTTTCTCGACCCATGGTCTGGGGTGGCAGGAAACTGGCCTCACACCTTGATAAAAAACTTAACAACGATGGGCCACATGGTGAATCCTGGGAACTCAGCGATCACCCAAGCCATTTAAGCATCATTGCCGAGGGACCTCATAAAGGAAAAACTCTCCGTGATCTCATGCTGGCCCACAAGGACGCCATCCTTGGAAAACATTCCCAAAAACACTCCCGGTTTCCCTGGCTGATCAAATACCTTGACGCCCACGACTGGCTCTCCGTCCAGGTTCATCCGGATGAAAACAAGGTCAAGGATCTATGGCCTGGCGAAGGCCCGAAAAATGAAGCATGGTTCATCCTGGATGCTGCACCCGGTTCCAAGATCTATGCGGGCCTGCTTCCAAATGTCACCGAATCCGAGGTCCGAAAAGCCTCGCTCGATGGCACAATCGGAAATCTTTTGCACCAGTTCACACCCAAGCCGGGCGATTTTCTTTATCTGCCTGCGGGCACCGTTCACGCCGTGGGTGGTGGTATTCTTATTGCTGAAATTCAACAGACCTCCGATGCGACTTTCAGGCTGTTTGATTGGAACCGAAAAGACGCCTCAGGCAAAGGCAGGGACCTTCATCTGGAGGAATCTATCGCCTGCATAGATTGGAGCAGCGGCCCTAAAAACCCCGTTGTATCAGGGCATACTCCATCAAGGCCATCCAATGTTTCCATCAACAAAAACCTGGTTGATTGCCCCTATTTCAGAATCGATTACCGCCACGAACCGAAATCTTCTACCATCTCGACAAACGGTTTCATGCAGATTGCCATGGTTCTTGAGGGCGAAGGTTCGCTCCGTGATAACGATTCCAGCACCCCTTTGAAAAAAGGTGAAACCCTGCTTCTCCCGGCTTCGATGAGCGATCAAATCTGGGAGACAAAAAGCGGCCAATCTCTTTTACTAGCCACACTGACCCAATCATAAACAAGGATTTCTCATGCTATACAAAGAAGGCGCGATCGATGGCATCATTTGGAAAAGCCTTTCCATCTACAAAGACCAACGCGGCTGGCTCTCCGAACTTTTCCGCCACGATGAAATCCCAAGCGAGTTCCATCCCGTCATGGCTTATATCTCCATGACCGAGCCGGGAATCGCCCGGGGTCCCCACGAACATTATGAACAATCCGATTGCTTCTGCTTCATAGGCCCTTCTAACTTCAAAGTCTACCTCTGGGATGCTAGAAAAAAATCTCCAACTTATGGAAACAAACAAATAGAAATCGTCGGAATCGACAGGCCAATGCTACTGATAGTCCCACCCGGGGTCGTTCATGCCTACAAAAACGCAGGCAACACCCAGGGCCTTGTTTTCAACTGCCCTAATAAGCTTTTTAAAGGCTGGGGCAAGAAAGATCCGGTGGATGAAATCCGCCATGAGGAAGTCCACGACAGCGACTTCAAACTCGATTAATCCCACTCCACCATTACTATTGACCAGTTTTTAATGTTTCGTTTACATTACCTTACAATTATTCATTTAACTCTTGATCAAGGATGATCTAAATGTCGAGCAAAACCCAGAAGACCGCACTTATAACAGGGATCAACGGCCAGGATGGCAGTTACCTTGCAGAACTTCTTCTTTCAAAGGGCTATCGCGTCGCCGGTATCGTTCGCCGTTCCAGCACCGAAACCCAGCAACGCATCGAGCATATTCGCGAAAAAATCGAAATCTACCAGGCAGACCTTCTCGATCAATCCTCCCTGGCAAAGGTTCTCGCCGATGTTCAACCTGACGAGGTTTATAACCTCGCCGCCATGTCCTTCGTTCCAACATCCTGGCAGCAACCCGTCCTCACCGC
>SYCV01000192.1 GCA_005786805.1 Planctomycetia bacterium
AAACTTGGGTGGAATCAACCAAGTTAAATAGTACCGCCGCTAATCCTTTTCTTTCAATAAAATTAATCTTCTTATCTGTTAAAATTAGAATTACCAGGATGGGGCCTTCATGCTTTGCAGGATCACCATGTTTTCCCAAGTTTACTGTAGATTTTATTACACCAATTAGTCACAATAAAAGAGTTAATTTTAGTAGACGATGATTTTGTAGTTTCAAGTTTCCCCTGATCCGCTTGATAGCCGATATTACGCAAGCAAACAATCCTACCTTGCTCACAGAAGAATAAAGTTCTATGTTCGAAATAAACTCAAACTTGGCAGCAATTGAAGAGCGGATTAAATATTCTCGTCGTGACTGGATGCGTATATTAGGTGCTGGTCTAGGTACAAATATTTTTGCAAGTAATCAGGTTAACAACCCCGTGCAAGCTGCCCCCATTGCAGCACGCGGCCCCCGTGCTAAAAGCAGCATCCTCCTGTTTATGACAGGCGGCCCTTCTCAGCACGAAACCTTCGACCCTAAACCAAACGCCCCATCCACGGTGCGTGGCGAATTTGGTGCCATCGATACTTCCGTTCCCGGAATTCAAATATCTGAACTGATGCCCAATATGGCCAAGCAGGCTCATCGTTTTGCCATCTTGCGTAGCACCTTTCATAAAGAAAATGGGCACGGCCCTGCAACTCATTGGAGCATGACAGGCAAAGTTGCATTGCCTCGGGCACGCACAGGTAGCGAGCCTTCTCCTTCTCGCATCGATCCGCCTTGCGTTGGCGGGGTCGTCAGGCAACTTCGAGGGGACCGAAATGGATTGCCCGGCGCAGTTCAGCTTCCTGCAAGAATTGGCGACCAAAATACTTTTATGTGGGCTGGCCAACATGCGGGCTGTTTAGGCGAACGATACGACCCACTTATGCTTATCGATGAATCTTGGATTCCGGGTGAACTTCCACCCGCCTTCAAGCCTCATCCCGATGTTGGTGAAGAACGATTACGAACCAGGTCCTCTTTATTACAGGATGTTGAAGTAGGCCAAAAAAGCATTTATGGGGTACCCGTTGATTCCTTCAACATTCATCGTGAGCGAGCTCTCAGCGTTCTCAATTCAACCTCAGCTTGGGAAGCGTTCCTGCTTAAAAACGAAAAACCAGAAACAATCGCACGCTATGGCAACACTCGATTTGGCAGAAGTTGCCTGATCGCAAGACGGTTAGTTGAAGCAGGGGTAGGCCATATCACCGTAACTTGGTATCCAGATCCACCGACTAAATTTAATTCCGAAGCCAACTTTGACACTCATAGCAAACACTTCACAAAAATGAAGAATCTACTTATGCCAACTGTTGACAGGGCGTTTGCAGCATTGCTCGAAGATTTAGATGAACGCGGGATGCTTGACGAAACATTGGTAGGATGGACAGGCGAGTTTGGGCGCACACCCAAGATCAATGGTGGGGCTGGGCGAGATCATTGGGGCAATGTTTTCAGTACGGTTTTAGCAGGTGGTGGGATTCGTGGCGGCCGAGTACTTGGCTCCACCGATAGCCTAGGGGGCGAGCCCAAGAATTACCCAATCCATGTTTCAAGCTTCATTGCAACTATGTATCATGCGCACGGCTGGGATGAAGGGGTTCCGATTTATGGGCCAGACCGTCGTCCGCAATATTTTATCCCAGGCAAGCCGCTTGAGGCATTGTTTTAATTATTCCACCAGAGTTTTGGAAAGAAAGCGAAATACTCCATCTTAAATGAAAGTGATTTTACAGGTGATAGGATTGATTTAAGAACAAGATGAAACCAGCCTCATTTTAACGAATGAGAACCTTTGACTTTAAGAATGGATCACTCGAGCTTTGTGACTTTTTACGGTTTCTAATTGATTTTTTCGAGAACTTTATGAGCAATGCATATCGCAACAAGTTAATCACCCGTCGTCATCTACTGCAAGCTGGTGGCATCGGGGCCATAGCAAGCAGCCTTCCGGGCACAGTGGTCGCCAGCGTTGATGCTAAACGCGGCTTAGGTAAAGGGGCAGCGGAAACTTCTTGTATATTTGTTTTGCTTTGTGGCGGGCCAAGCCATATCGATACTTGGGATATGAAGCCTAGCGCCCCCGATGAAATTCGCGGGCCGTATAAACCCATTGCGACCACGGTTCCTGGGATGAGAATCAGCGAACTACACACCCGACTTCCAGCCTTGGCTCAGCATTTTACCCTAATCCGTTCGATGACTCATGTAGGCAACATCAGCAATCACTTTGATGCGATGCATCATTTGCTAAGTGGTGAAATCGGGGCGCCAAAAGATGCGCCCTATTTGGGATCGATCGTTTCGCGGGTCAGGCCTACAGAAAAAAACATAGCCAACAATGTATGGCTTATCCGTTGTGTAGGTGACCCTGTATTCTGTGCCCCTAACATTGGCTCGGGAGGATTTCTTGGAACTCAGCACGCTCCCCTTTTCGTTGGCGCTGCCAATAACCACCCTGCAATGCCCACCTTCAGCCCACCTGATGAACTTCAACCCGTCAAAGATATTCCTCGTTTGCAAGAGCGAATCAAGATACTTAAGTCAATCAATAACGAAACTGGCACGCGTGATTGGGATAGTATTCATGGTAGAGCATTAGAGCTTGCCAGGGGCCAAGGTAGCAAAACCGCATTTGAAATGCACCATGAACCCGATAAGGTTCGCACTCGCTATGGAATGCATCCACTAGGGCAAAACTTATTACTGGCTCGCAGACTTGTCGAGGCAGGAGTAAACTTCGTCACCGTCAATGGCTGGACTGGCCCTGCTGCTGGCCAAGCTGGGGGTGGGCCACCTGCTTCCAGTTGGGATATGCACGGCAGCGAAATGGGTATGGGTAATGCTTTTGGCAACGGTTCTTATGGTATGGGCCATTGTCTGCCTTGCCTGGATGAAGGGCTTTCTGCACTTCTTATCGACTTACGCGAGCGTGGAATGCTGGAACGAACCCTTGTTGTTGTAATGGGAGAATTTGGCCGTACCCCTCGCATCAATCAACCAAACACAAACCCAGGCAGACAACACTGGCCCTCTTGTTGGTCCGCAATACTTGCTGGGGGAGGCATCCGAGGTGGGGCTGTCTATGGCGAAACTGATCGCATCGGTGCGTATGTCAAGGATCGCCCAGTTACCGTGCAAAACCTTGGCGCCACCATCTTTCATTCCATGAACATACCACTTGGTATGCGGCTTGGCCGTGATGGGTTTACTAAACCTGTCAACTTAGGAGAGCCAATCCTAGAGCTGTTTTAAAACTTTGAAGAAGCGTTTTTGTATGGCCCTTTGGCGGAGCACAGGTACCCAACAATCAATCAATTAAACCTTTTTATCACCGGATTGGATTAGGGTTTGAATTTGATTCATAAATTGATCCTATCCATAACGCAATCAAATCTTTAAAACACACCAATTTTTCTGCATGTTTAAAAGCATTCCCTTGCCTGGGCATCTTATTTTTTATCATGATTTTCTCAAAAGAGCTTAGTGAGTTTTTCAAGGATGGTGAAAATTTTTCGTGCCATATCTGTAAGTTCCGTTACGATATTGGTTTAAATATCATTGGTTCAACTTACCGTATTGTGGGAAAAGAGTGGGTTCATTCAATAATCATCTGGAACCAGATAACACCAGACTTAGGGATTTATCATCGCAACAATTGAAATCAGGTGCTGCAGCCTGGCTGGGTTGGATGTTTGATGGCCTCGATATGCACCTTTATACTTTGGTCGCAGCAAGCTTTGTCGCGGCGCTGCTTCATACGGAACAAAAGGATCCCTCTGTGCGCGAGCACATGGGCTATATCCAAGCCGCATTTTTATTTGGCTGGGCTGTGGGAGGCGGGTTCTTTGGAAGAATTGGCGATGTCCTCGGGCGCTCCCGGGCGCTAATTTTCACCATCCTGACCTATGCGTTGTTCACAGGGCTATCCTGCTTTGCAACCACCTGGTGGCATCTCATGATTTTCCGATTCCTCGCGGCCTTGGGCATCGGTGGCGAGTGGGCTGTGGGAGCTTCCATGCTTTCCGAGACCTGGCCCGCAAAATGGCGCCCCTGGATGGCTGCGGTGTTGCAAAGCGGTGTGAATTTTGGAGTTGTCATCGCAACCATGTTTGGGGTCGCCCGAACCATTCTCCCTGAAAGTGTCAACATCCTAGGGCTTGATATCACTAACTTTAATGATCGCGCACTATTTCTCGTTGGCTTGCTTCCCGCTCTCATCACATTCTGGATCAGAAAGCATGTTCCTGAACCCGAAGAGTGGCATGAAGCCAGGAAAAATACAATCACGCCAGGAATCACAGACCTTTTCAAGGGTAAGATTCTTCGGACCACGATACTAACCATTCTCGTTTGTGGATTCTCTCTCACGGGGCATTGGGCGTTTCAATTCTGGGCCCCACAGCAGTATGGCAAACTGCCCGAGTTTCAAAAATTAATCGAGGTTGATCCCGTGAAAGGTGAGGCTGAGCGAAAACGCGCCATCGCTGTCGCATTCCTGGTGATGAATGCAACCGCTGTGGGAGGGAATTTTCTCGCAGCATGGCTGGCCACCATCTTTGGTTACCGCAAGACTATCGCTGGAATGTGCCTGGCCTACACGCTGGGATTGATATTTACCTACGGTGTTGAAAGGCCGGCATCCATTGTCATATGGTGCCTGCCCATCATGGGTTTGACCCAGGGGGTATTTGGATTGTTCACGATGTACCTGCCCCCGCTTTATCCCACTTTGCTTCGAACCACTGGTGCTGGATTCTGTTATAACATCGGGCGAATTTCTGCCGCGGTAGGGACTATTGTTTTTGGCATGGCCACATCGATAGATTACAACATGTCGCTTGTGTTATCCGGGTTGTTGTTCATTCCCGCGGTTATTTTCGCCTTGCAGCTTCCCGAGCATTCGGAGGTCTCTTTTGAAGAAACAGCAACGGGGGCAAGCCTAAGATGAAAGCGGAGATCATCTCCATAGGCAGTGAGCTAACCAGTGGTAAGAACCTCGATACCAATTCCCAATGGTTGAGCATTCAACTTGCTTCCATGGGTATACCTGTGGGTTGGCATACCACCATAGCGGATGATTTTGACGCAAACCTCGAGGCATTTGGCATAGCATCGCAAAGGGCGGGCTTGGTTGTTGCAACGGGTGGACTTGGGCCAACCCAGGATGATTTGACCCGCGAGGTATTGGCAAAGCTTCTTAAGGTACCATTGGAATTTCACCAGCCCTCCTGGGATACCATAATAGAAATGTTCACGAGGCGAAACAGGGCTTGTCCTGATCGTAACAAGGTGCAGGCTTACTTTCCAAAAGGAGCCGAGCCAATCCCTAACACCACCGGCACAGCGCCTGGAATCTGGGTAAAAGTCAACCAATCTTATTTCGCCGCTCTTCCAGGTGTTCCCCGTGAGATGAAGTCCATGTTTGATGGCTGGTTGAAGCCAAAGCTCATTGGAATGGGGATGTCCCAAGGTGTGTTGATCCAGAGAAAAATAAACACATTTGGCTTGGGAGAGTCCGCGATCGAGGAAAAGCTTTTTGACATAACCCGTAGGGGAAATGATCCTGAAGTCGGTATAACAGCATCTGATGCGGTCATATCTTTAAGGATTCTCGCTGGGGCGGAGAATGAGGCTCTTGCCCTAAAAAAGATTGCGCCAGCGGAGGCCATCATTCGCGAAAGACTTGGCGAGCTGGTGTTTGGAGTTGAAGATGAGGAACTACAGGATGTAGTGCACCAAATGTTGCAAAAGTTTGGAAAAACAATCGCGACTGCGGAAAGTATCACGGGGGGATTGCTGGCTTCCAGATTCACCAAGGTGCCAGGGGCTTCCGCGCGGTATCTCGGGGGCTTTGTCACCTACACCAACGATGTGAAAAAAAGCGCCCTTGGTGTTCCTGCGGAATTACTTGATCAGTTCGGTGCTTGCAGCAAGGAAGTGACGCTGGCAATGGCCGAAGGTTGCAGGGAAAGGACCGGGGCTGACTTTGCCCTGGCAACAACCGGAGTCGCCGGCCCGGGAGATCTCAGCCCTGAACTTCGGGAAGGAAAGGTCTTTGTCGCACTCGCCTGGAAAGGTGGCTCCCAGTCTGAAACCAACCAATGGTTCGGAAGCCGCCATGAAGTCCAAAGTAGAACCGCCAAGATGGCCCTTAACATGCTAAGGCTTCATTTGCTAAGGGAATTAAAACATGGCTAACCCGGGCACACAAAAGGACGGGCTATCTGCATCCAGCATTGCAGGCATAGTCATTGCCCTTGCCTTGGCAATCGCCTTTGCCAAGCTTTATTCCGCCCAAAGACTTTATGAACCATCCTATCACAGGGCTCCGGGTGAACCTCCTGGTTCCAGGTCCGCATGGCCAACTTCCAGGCCAACTCCCATGCCCACCTTCAGTTCCAATGACCGGTCACGATGGGCCACAGTAAGGTCAATTGTGGATGATGGGACTTTCGTTGTTGGCAGGCGGGATACTTTTGCTTATATCCTCACCGCTGTCGCACAGACCGGACAAACAGATTTGCTTCCTGCTTTAACCACCGCCGCATGCGGTCTTTCAAAAAGAATCTCCTCCAGTTCCGGTATTTCTTTCGAGGAAGGATGGCAGACTGTTGACCTTGTGCTGCATCCGGATGAGCTTAATTTTTATTCAACAAAGCCACCCCTGCTTCCCATCATGGTTGCCGGGGAATACTGGCTTATCAAGAAGCTTACGGGTTGGACTTTGAAGGAACACCCATTCGGAGTGGTTCGCATCATTCTTTTTTCAATCAATCTTCTCCCTTTCCTGATTTACTTGCTTTTATTCTGGGCATTACTGCAACGGTTCTCAAATTCTGAATGGGGAAGTGTTTATGCGCTTACTGTCGCGGCGGTGGGCACAAGTGTCTTGCCATTCCTGAATAGTTTCAACAACCACACGATGGCGACTTTCTCCATTTTGTTTGCAATCTATGGTATTGTCCGGATTCAGGAGACCGCTGAACAAAAGGATAAAAAACCCTGGCAGGGATCTTTCTGGTTCGCGCTTGTTGGTTTGCTTTGTGGATTTGCTGTATGCAATGAACTGCCCTCTCTTGCATTCCTTGCATTTGTGGGCTTAGTGGGAATTTTCAAGTTTACCAGGCAGACAATATTTGTATTTCTTCCTTGCGCCCTTATCCCCTTATTTTTATTGATTGCGACCAATTACATCGCAATGGGGCAATGGCGCCCGGCTTACAGTGAGTTTGGCGGACCCTGGTACACTTATGAAGGAAGCCATTGGCGGATTTTCCCCGGGATGATACGGCGGGGTATTGACTGGGCGAGTTACAATGGTGAATCCAAAGCCACTTACACTTTTCACCTGTTATTTGGACATCACGGCTTCTTTTCCCTCACTCCTGTTTTTCTGCTTTCCATCGTGGCGATTGCCCGCACACCTTTTTACCAGCATTCCAGCAGGTCTTGGGGCTTTCTGGCTCTTACAACCGCGGTGGTGGGGTCTGTCGTCATTCTTTTTTACATATTTAAAAGCGATAACTATGGGGGCTTTGCCGTTGGACCCAGATGGCTCATGTGGGTGGCGCCATTCTTTCTGCTTACCGCTGTTCCGGTCATTGACGGAATGTCAAAATCCAGGACGGGAAGATTTGTCGCCTTGCTTCTTTTGATATTCGCAGTGATTGCAGCAAATTATCCAGGGTGGAATCCATGGAGACATCCATGGATTTATGATGCCATGCTCGATTCAGGTTGGCCAGGTTATTAAAGGTCTCTTATGCATACCACGCCTGCCTTGGATGAAAAGCCGCTTCCTTATGGAATCCCGCATCCCAGTGCACCATTTGCATTCTTATGGGTATTATTTTTCCTTGTAGTGACCCAGGTGCCCGGTGCCCTGGTTGTCATCGTTCTGATCCTTATGAAGGGTTGGTGGGAAGGTGATATCGCCTCGGTATTGGGGTTGGCACAAGACCAGGAATTTCAGGAATCCGCGGAATATTCATTCATGCTTGCCCCTGCTTTGGCCCTTTCGCAGGTTTTGACAGTAATTGTCGGGGTAAGTGTGCTTCGATTTTCCGCTGGAATTGACTGGGCACGAAGAATAGCCCTGCGTTTCCCTCCATGGCATCATGTTCTGCTTACCCTTGTGATGTTTCCCGCTTTGGTTTTTTTGGGCGAAGGCATAGACAAACTTGTAAGGCCCGTCCTCCCCGAAATCATTCACATGGAAAATGCAATTGTAAGTTTTTCAAACTGGCCCTGGTGGCTGGGTGTTCTGATCATTGGGGCAGGCCCTGCGTTGGGTGAAGAGTTATGGTGCAGAGGCTTTCTTGGCAGAGGCTTGATTGCGAATCATGGCATGATCAAAGGCGTTTTACTGAGTTCTCTCTTGTTTGGAATCATGCATGTTGAGCCTAGGCAGGTTGCATATGCATTTGTTTTGGGAATCATATTGCATTGTGTTTATCTTTGGACACGATCTTTATTCATGCCCATGCTGCTGCATTTCATGAACAACAGCCTAAGCATGATACAAATATCCCGTGATGGCCCTCCCTTGGAGATCCTGAATAAAATTGAAACGGCGGGAACCTCAAGCCCTTTCTGGCTTTATGGGGGAACACTGGTTCTTTTGGCTTGTTCATGCTTGGCTTTATACAATTCCCGTCCCAGGCTGGTTGCCATCGATCCGGAGGGTAAACCGGTTTGGGTTCCACCTTTTCAAGGGGTAGCCTACCCACCCAAAGATTCAAATACCATGGTGGAGTATTCATTTCCCACGATACTGAGTTGGTTATTGGTGTTATTTGGGTTGAGTATGTTTGTCTTGGGTGCCTTTATGGCATTAAAGGGTATTTAGTAGTCGGCAGTTTCATGCTTCTAGGCGGTTGGTAAGGGTTGCAAAAAATATAAAGACATCATTTGTTGTTAAATAAGGCGCATATCTAACCCAGCTTGATCACACAACTGAAATAGATAGGTTGCCTTTATCGGTAGATCCCGAATAACCGGATCACCTTGTGAAAACTTTTTGAGTTATCCAGTTCTCTTTTTTTTGCCATCTCTCCGGCATTGGGCATATTTGCTTCGAGTAAAGGTCGGATCGTTTAAGGCCGCCGAATGTGCGAGTGGCAGCGATCGACGTAACTGCAACCAAGGAGTAGAGCATGTTTTGGAAGCGAACCCGCATGGCATTGTTGGCGAGCTTCTTCATGGCCACGACGGCTAACGTCGTTCGGGCTGAAGAAGCAAAACCCGCAACTGCACCAGCAACCCGTACTATCACCTGCAAGGTAATGGTACCCGAGTATTATGAAACCACTCGGACTGTGAACAAGAAACAGTGCGTTGAAGAAAAATATACCGCCTACAAGTGCGAGTATGTCAAAGAAGAACGCACCCGCACCTGCAATGTAAACAGGTGGGTGAACGAAATGAAGGAAGAAACCCGCACCGTATGTGAATGGGTCAAGACCTGCGAAGAACGCACCATCATGAAGAAAGTCACCACTTGCAAGCCAGTGACCACCACTGTTAAGAAGTGTGTAGACAAAGGTCATTGGGAATGCAGGGAAGTTCCTTGCGGCCCCAGCATCACTGATCGCTTGAAAGGCCTTCTTGGCAAATTCAAGAAGAATGATTGCTGCGAAACCAAGTGCGAAGATGCTTGCGCTACCAAGACCAAGACCATCAAGTGCTGGGTTCCCAACAAGGTATGGGAAGAATGCAAGGTCACCAAGATGGAAAAGGTAACCGAATGCGTTCCAACCAAGGTGAATGTACAGGTTTGCAAGAAGGTTCAGAAGCAGGTTAAAGTCCAGGTTTGCGTCAAGAAGTGCGTGACCGAAGCCAAGACCGAAAAGTACACTGTTTGCGTACCCAAGAAAGTTGCATACGAAGCAACCCGCAAAGTAATGAAGTGTGTACCAGTTGAAGAAAAAGTCAAAGCTTGCAGAATGGTTGAAAAGACTGTTGAAAAGCAAGTTGTTGATTGTGATCCCTGTGCTGCAAAGTGCGGTATCCTTGACAACCTCAAGGGCAAGTTCGGCGACCTTCGCTGCAAGCTTGCTTCCCACAAGAAGAGCGATTGCAATTCTTGCTGCAAGTAATCTTCTGAGATAGTTGTTAAATCAAAAGCAGGGCCTCCGGTTATCGGGGGCCCTGCTTTTTTATCACTAAGATCAAAAAGAGCCAGATAAAATCATCGGGCTGGTTTTAAGATGAGCGTACGAACAACGGCAGGGGGCACATTCATCCACACTTTCCTCGCCCTTATCTGGTGTTTCTTTATCTCCTCATCCACGATCTCACTCACTTCCCTAAGCCGTTTCTTTTCCAGTTTTGGCACGAATGGATACTTGAGGTTGCGGATCGCGAAGTATTCATAGTAACTGAGGGGCGCACCTGGTTTCATCAGGCTTCGGAAAACAGAGAATATCTGCCTTACAATCTCACCTTCAAAATTATTCATGGGTAACCCGGAAATGATGCAATCATATATCTCGGTGCCTTGGATGTCCTCCAAACGACCCACTTGGACCTTGATCTGGTCCCGGGACTTGGCGTATTCCTTCTTGGTCTGGATGTCGTGGCGAAGATGCTCTGCAAAACTTTCGTTGATCTCGATAGCGGTAAGTGTGTCGCCAGGTTTCAGAACCCTGGCTATTTCACGGGTGATAGCGCCGGTTCCAGGGCCCACTTCCAATATGTTCCAGGGTTCCCTATCGCCTCTTAGGGTGGCGCAGATTGCCCGGGCCAGATATTTGCTGCTTGGTAGGATAGCCCCTGTTGTTTCAAACCTGCCCACGACTTCCTTGATGAAGCTGCGTGTTTCCTTCAGTGGTTCCCAGGATGCTTTTTTAGGTTTCGAAAGTGGTGAATTCACTTTGGCCAGTGCCTCTGAAATAGTCCCCTATGATCCGTGGTATGCCCTTCCTTTCCATCCGGAAGGTCTGCCTATTCCCTGGCGAAATAATGAATACCATTGTATTGCCAGTAGCATCAAAATTCCCAGCGGATGCATCAGCGCACCAAACAATGATTGTCTGAATGTCACTTTTGCAATGAACCTTGCGCTGTACGCAAGAGACACGGCTACCACTGATAGTAATTTCAATCCCCAGCAGGTTTCAAAGTACCAGATATAGGCAAGCATTCCAAATGGAATTATCTGGCCTGTAAAAAGAAAGATGGTGAAAAATGTTAAAAGAAATGGCCTGGCCATCCCTTCTGTGGCATTTTTTGCAAGTCCGGACCAAACCTGGCCAAAATTCCGATACATCCTGCACCTGGCCAGATTGGTTACATCACACAAATCGGTCATCATCCCGTTTTGCCTATAAGCCCTGGGCAGGGTGATTCCATCATGAAGGGATTGCTTGATTGAGGCATGACCGCCCATTTGTTTGTAGGATTGTTTTTTCGCAAGAAACAACTGCCCGCATCCTGCCGCGAACGCGGGACTGTTTGAAAGTCTCATCCGACTGATGGGCAGGAAACAAAGCAGGATGAAATGAATGAGTGGGATCAACATTTTCTCAGACCAGGTTCCAGTCTCCTGCCAGGGAATACCGCTGACAAGTTGAGCCCCGCTTTTTTCCATGAATGCCACCATTCTTGGGGCGCAATCTTTTTCAAGCCTTACATCGGCATCCTGGAAAAGCATGTAATCGTAACTTGCCCTCTCTGAGAGAACATGACACGCGTGCTGCTTGCCACACCAACCCGGGGGCAGAGCGGGAGCTTTCTCCAGTCGCACCCGTGGGTTCCCGGTTGACAGGTTCGAAACAATCGAGGCGGTGTTGTCCTCGGAATGGTCATCAAGGACCACAACCTCGACACAGGCGTTTTCCGTCGCAAGGGCGCTCCTGATTGCCGCTTCTATCCCGGATTCCTCGTTTCTTGCGGGTATTAAAATGGATATTTCGGGGGTGTTTTTGGTGTCGATTGGCGGGGGTGGAACAAATTGCCTCAGGTTCGACACCATCATAAGCACGGGAGGTGTGGCTGCCAGGATACAGGCGCCCAGTACATACCAGATCATCAGTGATGCCCTTCGTTGGTGAAACCATGTTCAGCGTCAAATGGTTTGCCACGGATCCAGGATTTTAATCTGCGCCAGAGATCATAAATACCTCCAACCCCGGCTCGCCCCTTGATGTGCGTTGAAAATAAATCTGGATTGCGGGAGAGTGATTCCGATGCGAGAGTGTCCATGTTTTTTTCAAGAGCGGATTCAAAAATACCCGACCACTCAACGACTGTCTTATCCTTGCCATTACCCAGCGGGATGGGTGGTCCAAATCGAACCAGTGCCTCGGGGTAGCGTTCATTCCAAAATGGGTATTCAATCGCAACGGGAATCACATGCCCACCCATCAGCCTTCTGGCAAGGTGGCCCAGACCCGGGCGGATTTTAACAGGTCGTTCCCTGGCATCGGAAAATTGCCCCTGCCCTGTGATCCAAACCATGGTTCCCGGTTGGTTTAAAATATTTGAGGTTGTCTTGAAAAATCCAACCGCTCCCTTGGTGGTGCCGATCTCAACACTGTAAAAACCGAGCCAGCCGAAGAATTTGTATTTGCCCATGCCCCGTGAGTCAATCGGGCTGTAAGGAACCCTGCCCTTGAAGATTTTTGAAAGCAATATTCCCGTGATCGGGTCCCACCAAGATGGATGGTTCAAGAGAAATACAAGTGGCCCCTCGCCTGGATCGGTTGGTAAACCAGTCTTCGATATCCTGAGGGCATGAAAATTCTTGGCAACATAGTTTCGGCAGTACCATAAAAACCATGAGGTCGCCAGGCTCCAACGCCTGGGAAGAGCTTCTGGATGATTGATGGTTGAATCAAAATCTTTCATGAATTACTGGTTGCCATGGCTTGTTTGATCCCATGCTTCTCGCCATTTGCAGGGGCGATGCCATCTTTATCCAGGGTATCAGCGGCAATCCATCCGGACATGAGAACCATGGGCATTCCCGGTCCCGGGTGGGCTGAACCGCCTGTGAAATAAAGTGATCCCAGGTCAGGGCTTCGGTTGGATGGCTTGAATGCACCCAAAACCTTGCCATGGCTTGCAAGCCCATAGATAGCCCCGTTTAAAACCTTGTAACGATCATTGATGTCCTGGGGGGTAAGTGCGGATTCAAAGCGAATGTGCTTTTGCAGGTCTTTAAGCCCAGCGGTGCGCTCCATTTTTTCAAGGATGACTTTTCTATAATCAGGCAGCATTTTTGACCAATCATGGTGCTTGCGTAAATAGGGTGTGTGAACCAGGATATAAAGTGCTTCACAGCCATTTGGCGCGACGGAAGGGTCGGTTTTCGCAGGGGCGCAAACATAACAACTTGGATCAGGCGCGGGTTCACCCTTGTTGTAAATCCAGTCAAACTCCTCCTCGGGATCTTTGGAGAAAACAAAGTCATGATGTTCAAGTTGTTCGTATCGTTTATCAAGGCCCAGGTATAAAACCACGCCAGAACAAGCCGGTTCATAATTTCGACGGGACTCAAACTTATACGCCGCCCGTGTGTCGGGAATTAATTCCCTGTGGGATCTTACTGTGTCACAATTTGAGACGACTGCTGCGCCAGTTATCTCCTCCCCGTTTTCAAGGACGATACCGACCGCTTTTTTGCCATCATTGATTATCCGCTTGACCCCTTTGCCGGTGTGAAAAACAACCCCAAGTTCTTCCCCAAGTTTTTTTAGTGCCTTGGGTACCGCGCCTGTTCCCCCAATCGGGTACCAAATACCCTCGCTGGTTTGCATGTGTGCAATTCCACAGAGGACCGCGGGTGACTGATAGGGTGATGAGCCGACATACTGGGTGAAGTGATCGATCATTTGTGAAACGCGATGCTCGGGCACAAAGGCGCGCACGCATTGGGCGACAGATTTTCCCATTTTGATCGCAAGGACATCCGTCAGGCTTCCAGGCTGGAACATGGTGCGCCAGTCAAACATGTCGCGAAGTCCGCCAATGGACTTCCAGAAGAAAAATCGTTGAGAGATGCGGTTGAGTCTTTCGGAGTATTGCAGGAATTTTTTGTAACCACTCGCGCAATCTGGGCCGAATTTTCCAAGGTTCGCTTCCATGGTTTTCGCATCACTGACAAGGTCCAGGATGGAACCATCATCAAAGAATGAACGCCATTGGGGTTCAAGCTTGACCATGGGCACATAGTCTTCCATGTTTTTGCCAGCCTCGGCGAAGATGCGCCTTAGGACTGATGGGATGGTGAGAATGGTCGGGCCCATGTCAAAGCGATACCCGTCCTTTTCAAGGATCGCAGCCTTGCCACCAAGCCAGTCGTTCTTTTCAAACAGTTCCACCTTGTAGCCTCGAGCTGCCAATGTGCATGCGGAGGCGAGGCCTGCGAGTCCTCCACCAATCACCAAAACTTTTTCGTCGTTTGACTTGACCACTTTCATATCTCCCTGATGTACCTGCTGCTGATTAATTGTTTGACCTTGCAAAGTCATCCCATGGGAACCAGGGGCGCCTCATGTTTTGCCAGGTTTTTTTTTGCTCCTTGAACCAAAAGATCGGGCACGCCGTCTTCCAATGTGTATTCAGTGGGCGGAATACAGTGGTCAAAAGGAAGGCCCATGTCCTCCAATAAAAGCCTGGATGAAATTCGGGCTGATTCATAGATGACAGGCAAGCCACTTCCCGGATGGGTTCCACCACCCACCAGGTAGACACCATCAAGCTCGGCAAAGCGATTTCGAGGCCTGAAATGAAGCATCTGACCAAGGTTATGCGCGAGGTTAAAGGTCGCCCCCTTGTAGATTTCCATGTTATTCTGCCAATCCATGGGGGTTGTTATTTGCTCGTGACAAATACGCTTTTCCACATCATGCAACCCGATTTTCGCCAATTGCCTGATGGCAAGGTTGCGGTAACGAACCTTTTCCTTTTCCCAGTTAACATTGGGATGCATATGGGTGACAGGCACCAGCACATAAAGAGTGCTCCTGCCACTTGGGGCGAGTGTCGGGTCAGTTATGCATGCATTCTGGATGTAGAAGGAAGGGTCTTCCGAGAGAACATGGTTCTTCTCGATATCCTTGAGATTGCCTTGGTAATCTCGTGACATGTAGATGGTGTGATGCTGAAGATTATCATAACGGCCTTCGATTCCAAGGTAGAGCATGAAGGTTGAACATGAGAAGCGCTTGCCTTCAATTTTTTTGTTGGTCCATGCGGGTCTGATTTTCTCAGGGATCAGCCTTTCCATCGCCCTGCCAAAGTCCGCGTTTATGACAAGCTTATCGCAGGGGTGTCTACCCGACCGGGTGTTGACCGCGATGGGTTTCCTTCCTTGGAATTCAATTCCATCCACTTCCTGATCAAGGAGGATTTCCACTCCAGCTTCACGGGCCAGATTTGCCATCCCCTCGCTTACCGCGGAACAACCTCCTATGGGGTGATAGACCCCATGTTCATATTCAAGGAAGGAAAGGATGGAAAAAAGACTCGGGCAATTGAAAGGCGACATACCCAGGTATTTAGATTGGAACGAGAACGCAAGCCTGACCCGGGGATCGGAGAAATAGCGCGCAAGTTCGGAATCGAGGGATTTCCATGGCCTTAACAAAGGCAGAAGCTTGAGCATTTGCAATTTGAAAAGGTCACGCCATCCATGGAATGGGGTTTCCAGAGTGCTTTTGAACTGGTTGAGTTTCACCCGGTTTTCAGTGAGAAATCTGACAAAGTTCTTGGCATCGCCGGGGGATATCCTGGCGATTGCTTTTTCCATGGCTGGTACATCAGGGCGGGCAAGTATTTCTCCTCCGCCACCAAATACTAGATGGTATTGCGGGTCGAGCCTGACCATGGGGATCTCTTTGAAAAGATCCCTGCCAAGAGCAGCGTAAATACTTTTTAATACTTGGGGAAAGAGAAAAAATGTGGGGCCGATATCAAATTTGAATCCCCCAGATTCAATGGATGATGTTCTTCCACCCACCTTGCCCTGTTTTTCCAGAACCTTGACATTAAGCCCGGTTTTGGAAAGCAAAATAGCAGTTGCAAGGCCCCCGGGGCCTGCTCCGATTATCACCACATTTTTCAACATAGCCACCTCCGTGGCATTTATAGCTTTCCCTAGCTTCACCAACCTAAATACTACCTAATTTTCCTCTAAATAAGAAAGCTATTCTTGGTTTTTTGCATTGATCTTGCCTGTCCATCATCTTTTACGGTACTGATTGGTTGTTCTAGGATAAATTGCCCAAAAGCATGGATGTTTAACAGGCTTTTATCCATTCATGGACGATTCATGATGCAGCAACAGGAAATTCTTTGTTTAAAAAGCGTCACTCTCAAATACAGCGATGCCATTGCTGTGAAAAACCTCGATATTTCTGTTTATTCCGGTGAAATTCTGGGCTTATTAGGCCCGAATGGTTGTGGAAAAAGCACCACTCTTAATGCGATCGCAGGTAATCACGCCTTGGAAAGCGGTTGTATTTTGCTTGATGGCCAGTCCCAAACCCAGCAACCCCTAAGTTATCGTGCCCAAATCGGGTTTGTACCGCAGGAACTCGCCTTTTATGAGGAACTTTCCCCTTATTCGAATTTAAGTTTTTTTGGAAGGCTTTACGGTATCCAAGGTAACAAGCTTTCCCAAAGAATTTCCGAGGTTCTTTCGTTGGTCAAGCTTGATGACCGTGCCAATATGCCCGCTATTGCTTTCTCTGGTGGAATGAAACGAAGGTTGAACCTTGCCTGCGCGTTGATGCATAAACCAAAATTGCTTTTATTGGATGAACCTACCGTTGGTTTGGATCCCCCCTCCCGGGAAGCTGTTTTTTCATGCCTTGATCAACTTCGAAATGAAGGATGCGCGATTGTTTACACCACCCATTACATTGAAGAGGTTGTGCGCATCTGCAATCGGGTTGGGTTCATGGCGCAGGGATCAATGTTATTTCACGGAACTTTGAAGGAATTTCAGTCACATATTTTCACAAAGGCCCGGGGCAAAGCCCCAAATATCCGCACCCCAAATTACATTTACGAGGAGGCTTTGGAGGAATCGCATTCCGAACAAAGCCTGCTGCGTAAAAAACAGGCCGAGGAAACCTATTCGCTGGAACAGTATCTTCTTGAACTAAGTGAGATTAAGGCAGCCTGATGTTTAAACAACAACTAAATCTTTTGTGGATTCTCTCAACCAAGGACATCCAGCTATTTCTGGTTGACAAAAAAGCTGCTGTACTTTGTTTTCTTGTACCCATCCTGCTTGCAAGCGGGTTTGGTTATGTCTTTTCAAAGCCTTTGCAAAATGAGGATGTCAAACTTCCACTTTTGATTGTTCGGGAAGATGAAAGTCCGCTGGCTGTTAAACTTGCGGATGCCCTTCTCAAAAGCCCCAAGTTGGAGGCATCCCTTTCCACCCGGGAAAATGCCCTTGCGAAAATCGAGAGGCGAAAGGCAAAAATCGCCCTGGTCATCCCCCGTGATTTTGCAAGCCAGTTGGCCTCGAGGAAAAAAGCTCCCTCAATTGAAATACTGCACCATCCGACCACCTCATTGGAATCCAAATGGGCCGAGGGCATTTTCACGGAAATTGCATTTCATGAGGCCGCGCCTGAACTGCTAGGCTTCTGGCTTCCAGGTTCCGCCTCCCTTAAACTGGAACGCCCCTTTGAAGTTAAAAAAGAACCTTTCCCCACCGGTATTGATATTTCCAGGCAGGCATACAGCCATAGCTTCAGCGGGATGACGATGCAGTACCTTTTATTCTGGGGCATGGACTGCGGATTACTTTTATTGCGCGAACGAAGGCAGGGAATCTGGAAACGCCTTAAAGCCGCCCCTATTCCGCTTTCGATCCTGCTGGGCGGGAAAATAATCGCCACCTCTCTTATCGCAATTCTACAAATACTTTTTACTTTTGGTTTTGGAAGCCTTGTGTTTGGTGTTGCAATCAACGGGTCTGTCATGGGTTTTTTCCTGATGGCAATAGCCACCGCCCTCCTTTCAGCAGCAACAGGTTTGCTTGTGGCGGCGGTGGGAGGCACTGAAAATCGCGCCCGAAGCATGTCGATATTGGCGATACTCAGCCTTTCTGTTCTTGGCGGACTTTGGCTTCCCTCCTTCATGCTTCCGGGTTATGTGCAGAAAATCTCACTTGCTCTTCCAACCACTTGGATGATCAAGGGTTTTGAAGGGGTCATCTGGCAGGGAATGGGCTTTTTTGATGCGTCCATTTGCGCACTTGTGACTTTTGTTTTCAGCCTGGCATTCCTGGGGTTTGCGATGATGAAGTTTCAATCTGCAAATCCCCAGTCTGTCTCGGACGGAGTCTTATCTTGAAACTTAAATTCCGATTCTCGGTTCTTGTGTTCTTTCTGGTAGCTTTGCCTTTGAATGCAGAGGTTTTGATATATCGTCCCGTTCAAGTCCCAAAGATCGAGATGGAAGACCAGTTCCAAAAACCTTACAGGCTCGATAATTACAAAAGTGATGTGGTGATTTTGTTGTTTGGAGACAAGGAGGGGGCGGATTCAAACAAGCTTCTGGGCCAGGCGATTCATGAATCGTTCCATCCACAGGCCCGGGGTAAAAATCCGGGACAGGCACGGTTTGCACCTGTGTTGGAGATCGCAAATCAGCCTCCGGGGACCCGTGCGCCCGAGGTTCATACCATAGCAGTCGCCAGCATTGGCAAGGTTCCAAACCTCGTGAAAGTTTTCATTCGAAATCAGTTTCAAAAAGCATCACCAGAGGTGCCGGTTTGGCTTGATTTTAATGAAACCATGCGCACCACCTTCAAGTTCAAACCTAGTTCCGCAAATTTGGTGGTGATCGATCCCACAGGCAATCTTCGACTCAGTGCCAGTGGGAACCTTACCCAAGCCGAGTTTACCGACTTGGTGAATGCAATAGAGGGCATCAGGGTTGAATCGGTGAATGCCCAAATTCAGCCAAAAGCACCTTGAAAATTGCTTATTTGACCTGTTTTCATTGTTTTTTGCTTTAAATCCGAAACTTTTACAAAGATAATGTGTCTAAATGTCAGGCTCTTTTCATTCTTTGTGAAAGTAATCAGGCAATGTATCTAAAATATGCTTCCCTCAGTTTGATTTCGTTGGTTTGTTTGGTTATTTCCGCCTCCGGGCAGGATAAAAATAACAAAAAAAAGTCGCTTGAGACCTTCTCCAAATCCAACATTTCAAAACTTCAAACAAATCATTTCGTTGGCAGGGTTTCATCTGCCCCCACTAATAAAAATATCACGGTACAAATTCCTGTTCAAAAACTTGTTCAGAAAAATGATGACAGGGACAAAGATAACAACAAGAACGACAACAATAACAAAAATGGCAAAAATGATAATAATAAAAACGGTAAGAACAAATCTCCAAATTCCCAGGCATCTCAAGCCATGGCTAAGCAAATCCAGTTATTAAAATCCTTGCAGGTTGCAACCGAGTGGGTTGAGGTTGATGTCCCGATCAAGGATGCAACAAAAATTCGGAGCAAAACCCTTCTCGAAGCTTACGATGACAAAGGTTCGATCAAAAAATACACTGCTGAGGAACTTAAAGCCCTGAAGGGGAGCAACCCCAATCTTCCCGGTTATGAAGTTAAAATAGACGAGTTAGCTCCTGGTTCTGTCGTAGAAGTGACCCTCGGGAAGTCGTCGGGGGGCAAAAATAACAAGAAAGATGATGATGATCTTTTTGCAACCATGGTCATGGTCATTGGCAAAGATTCGTCTTTCAAAGCCCCAGCCGATAATTCAAAAAACAAAAAGAAATAAGTTTCTGTAATCTCAACGCTCTTAAGTTATGTCTTGTTTTTTGAAACTTTCCATGTGCGTCCCTTGGTTGTTAATATGGGATTATAAAAGTGGAATTGGGTTTTAGTGAATCAAGCCGGATGGCTTTCCGACATGGGTTGGCTTGATTCCTGCCTTTTGATTATGGTCCCTTTCCATTGAATCCAGCCCAAAAGCAAAAGCCCCGCTAGAAACAGGAAAACACTTACATTACTTTCCAAGGATACCGGCCTTGGATCACTTCGCAGCAATTCATTCAAAAACCTGTGCATGGCGTAGCACATCATTAAAATGGCTGTCAATTGACCTACTTTGGTTTGGAATGGTTCGAATGAAAGCAGCAGGAATAATAGCAAAATCATACTCATTGTTTCATAGAGTTGGGCAGGGTGAAGGCCCAGTCCATGAGGTTGAATGATTAATTCCTGTTTGCCAAGTATCTTGAGTTGAAGTGTTTTTTTTCCCCGGGGCCAATCGTTATTAAGGATCATTCCCAGATCGAATGGATTTTTGACCAGCCTTCCCTCGGCTTCGATGATGATATCACCCTCGACGATGCCCGCTTTCTTTGCAGCGGATTCGGGCTCCACTTTGCCGATGACCGCACCCTGCCCTTTTTGATTTTCTGAAAAAGTGAACCCGGTCGAAGTTTGGAATCCCAGGCGGGTCAGGTCATACCGGGCGGGCGCAGACAGCGGAAAGTGAATCTCGAATGCATTCTGGGTTGGTTCAACAATCTGCCCAAAACAACAGCCATTCATCAAGCAGCCTATTCTTCCGATCGCAATTCCCAGCGCGACTGATGGTGCGAGGATATCAATGACCAGGAGGGGTTCTATGCGCCTTGGACGCAAGACTCTGAACCAGTAGGCGAAAAAGCCCAGGGTACCCCCCAAAACCGAACCATAAAGGATGATTCCACCATCCCAAATCCTTGGGAAATTCATTAGGAATTCGGTGAGGGTAAGTTTTTGTTCATAGAGGAAAAGGGTGCGCGCGCCAAGTAACCCCGCCACAAAAATCCAGACGGACAGATCATGCACGATTTGTGCCTCGATGCCTTTTGCGACAGCCCGTTTCCCGGCAAGCCATGTGCATACGATGAATGCGATGAAAAGCATCATCCCAAAACCGTAAACAGGGATACCTTCCGGTGTAAAGTTGGTATAAACAGGTATGCGAAATAAGATCTGCATCATGCCATTAGGTTCCTAAACAGTTGCGGGAATGATTCCCACAAGATTTCTTATATCGTAATTTAATGGACTAATCGAGATCGGATCTCGAGCAATCTTTCCGCGGGACTTTTTTTCATGGTATTGGATCTTAACAATAATCAAGGACCCTTGTCGGGAACGAGAATCCGAATAACGCCCAAAGTCTGGCCTTTTATCATGACTTTTGCGTTTTCCCTGTTTGTTCTTGGCGCGATCATTTTCTCATTGCCCCCATCCGACAACAAGAATGTTGTATTTGGATTTCTTGTGCTGTTGGCGGCATTTTCAACCTATGCCCAATGGAAAAAAAGCCTGAGACTCATCGTTTCCAATGGCACGATCACAATTGCCTCTCCATTGGGGATCATCACCCCCATCAGCAACATTTCCCATGTTGCCATTGATAACCGGGGAACTATGCAATTTTCGCTCTATGATACCCACTTGATTTATCCACCTGAAAAAGTGGAGTTGATGCATCATAACATGGAGGATGAAGGGTATAACTTTGCAATCAAGGGTATCAATAAACCTCTTGCAATTAAAATCTGCAAGATTTGTTATTTGAGTCCGGACCATGTGGTTGATGACAAATTAAAATCTGAAGAAGTGCAGGATGTTGAATCTTTCCAAGCATTGCTAGCAAAAAAAAGCCCATGGGCCCCCATAAGTTACATCCTGCTGGCGATTAACATCCTGGTTTTCCTGGTCATGTTACAGTCCGGTGTTGATCTGTTTCAACCCACCACCGATCAGCTTCTTTCATGGGGCGCAAATGCCGGCACAAGGACCATGGATGGTGAAGCTTGGCGGATTCTATCCAGTGCTTTTTTACACATCGGATTGGTCCACCTTGGTGTCAACATGTTTGTGCTTTGGAAAGTCGGCCCATTTCTTGAAAGGTTGTTTGGCAGCACAACATTTCTGATTTTTTATCTTGTTAGCGCGATCGGAGGCAGCGAAGCCAGCCTTTGGTGGAATGAGTTTGGAGTTAGCGCTGGAGCATCGGGCGCATTGTTTGGAATATTCGGAAGTTTGCTTGGATATTTATTGGCAAAGCCCCCGGGCATGTCAGCAGCGATCATGCGTCAGCTTCGATTTTGGGCCTTGAACTTCATTGTTTTAAATATCGCCTTTGTGTTTTTTCTTGCAGGTGTGGACCAGGCGGCCCATGGGGGTGGGGCACTTGCGGGATTTTTGATCGGTACACTTGCAGGGTTGTTGCAAAAAAACATGATTTTAAAAACCCCTATCCTTAGGCATGCGGTATTGTTGGTCTTTGGAATTGCATTATGCTGGGGAAGTTGGATTATGCTGCAAAAAGAGACATCAGATAAATTCCTGGCGATCAAGACTTTTGAAAAATTTGGCAAGGAGGAGGAATCCCTTCTCGAAAAGTTTTCCAATGGCGAAAAACTAATGAGAAAAACCAAGCTTGGGGAAGATCGGTTCGCGACACTTTTGGAAACAGAAATTATCCCGGTTTGGTCTGATTATGCGACAAAGTTTGATGGCTTTAAAAAAGTTCCCGATCGTTGGTCTGCTTGGTACCCTGATTTTGTCACATATTTGAAAACACAGGTCGCCGCCCAGACTCTTTTAAAAGATGGAATAAAATCCAAAGACAAAAGAATGGTGAATGAAGCGCAAGATAAGTTCGCGGAGGCAGGCAACCTGGTGCAGAAAATAACTAGCGAGATGAAAGCAAAGAGCAAAAATAAAGCTGATTAAAAAGTTTAAAATTGAAGACATCAAGGTTTGGTTTTCTGCCCCAATGGCATGAGGTTAATTTCCAGTCCACCCGCCCCAAGATACTGGTCCAATAATCCAAGGTTGCCCTGCTCACGCAGTTTGGTGAAGATTTTGCCTCGTTCCTCCTGCCATATCTGGAGCAGATAATCAGGATTGTTTTTTTTACCCTCCAGATATTGTTCCAGTCTTGCGAGGAATCGTTCAGCGTCTTTTCCCGCCTGAAGAATCATGCTGTTGGCAAGGGCGAGGGTTTCCTGTTCGAGCCTAAATTGATCTGATTCAGCCTGTCGTTGTTTGCTTTCGGTATCTTGTTCCGCCTTGTTAAGCATCGTGGTGACGGAGGTTTGGGCCCTTGCAACCGCATCAAAAGATGGTTTGACCTCGTCGGGGGGCGCAACCATGGAAACCCGCACATCTAGGAGCTGGATTCCCAGGTTGCAGTCTTTTATGCGCAATGAAGCTTTGTTTAGAATGGCTGGCCCCATGGATATTTTGCCGGTAAGCAGGGCTTCATCAACGGTTTTGCTTGCGATCCAAAGGGCTGTTTCAGATTCAACATAGCGTTTAATAAATTCGGGAATTATGGGGGCGTTGATTGCAAAATCAACCTCCATGCCAGGCTCAACCTTGTAATAAACGGTGACTTGGACATTTACGAGGTTATTGTCGCCTGTAAGCATCTGCCCGGATGGAAGTGGTTTTCCGCCATCATCTTCAAAAAAACCCACCGCGATATTATTCACCTTGTCGACGGCGATTTTATCGACGCGATCCATCCCCCAGGGAAGGCCGATGCAAAGGCCGGGTTCGGCGAGTTGGGCGAGGGGTTTGCCGAAGCGCCTGATCACGCCTTTCTCACCCGGCCTGACCTGGGTGAAACCAGTCAGCAGATACAAAGCCATGCAGCCCGCCAAAATGAAAAGAAAGCTTTTTCTCATGGCTTTGCGCCCTTGGTCTCGGGAATCTTTATGGAACCTTGGGGCGGAGAAAAAAGAAGGTCGAACAATTCGCGATGGGTGCCCAATAGAAGCACGGTTTTATTGTCTCCCAGAATTCGCTGATATTCCTCAAGCTTTTTAAGAAATGTGTAGAACTGGGGATCCCTGGACTGGGCCTGCGAGCGAAGGCGGTCTGATTGCGCCTCCGCCTGCCCTTTCATACGAATTGATTCCGCCTCGCTTGAGGCGCGAAGCTGCGCGACTTTTTTCTCGCCAGCGCTGCGGATATCGGCGGCTTTGCGCTCTCCCTCGCTTTGGTATTGGGCGGCTTTTTTGTCGCGCTCGCTTATGATCCGATCAAAAATAGCCTGCCTGACCGCGGGTGGATGGTTGGCCCTTCGAAGCCTGATATCCACTACATCGATGCCGTAATCCTCAGAGGCGGATACCTGGAGGGATTTCCCGTTAACCCGCCCTGGTTCAAGTAAAAGCCTGGCTCGCAGGGTTTCCCGTTGTTTTTCCACTTTGCCCTCATCCGTGCTTACCAGGTCATCAAGCTCCATGGTTCCAATTGCAGCGCCCAGTTCGGAATTGATGCGCTGGGCAAGAATCGCCCGGGCGCCCTCCATGCTGTTCACAGTGCGAAGAAAAGTGTCAACTCCCTTTGCATCCCGTATACGCCAACAGATATAGGCGTCGAGACTAAGGGTTTTATCTATGGTGTTCCGTTGGGTGTCACGGGTCAGCAGTTCAACACTTGGCAGATCAAAGAATTGGATTCTTCTGTCCAAGCGTAGGACCGATTGAACTGGCCATGGCAATTTGAAATGCAGGCCCGCCTGTGCCGGGTCAGCGCCATCAAAAGTTCCAAGGTGTCTTCCAAACTGGGTTAGGTAGACGAACTCAGCGCGATCCACGGTGAAAAAGCACTGGGGAAGCGCGATTAAAACAAGGAGGGCGAAAATGGTTATAAAGAAAATTCTCAAGGTTAGAGTCCTCCATCAGAACTTCGGGGGGAGCTTTTTGGCCGGTCTGCCGAAGAAGAAAATCCGGGAATTCGGAAAAAGTCAGAGGGAAGCAGCCAAAGATTGCTTTTTACAGGTTTATCTGAATCGATGATGATTTTGTCCCTTCCCGAAAGCGCGTAGGAAATAGCATTCCAGAATCTTCGGAAATCAGCGATAGTTTTCCATGATTCCCTTCGGTCTTTCAATTGCGCAAGGGTGATTCTCGCGACTTCCTCAGGCTTTGCCCCCTTCAGGACATCCAGCAGGGATTGGGAAATCAGAATGAAATCATCAAATGTGGAGGGGCCGTTTCTTGAAAAAAGGATTGAATAAAAAACATCCGTCTGAGCCTTGGTTTTGTCAATGATTTCATCACGATAGGCCTGGGCGAGTCTTTCTTTCAAAAGTGCCCTTCCGAATTCATCAGCCAATTTGATCAGTACGGAGCCTTGGGCGTCATTGATTTTCCTGTCGCGCATCTCCATGGCCTGGGTGACCGCATAATAAGATCGTACAACCTCCTGGGGCGGGTGCAAGTCATGCAGTGATAATCCCTCCAGCTTGACCCCCATGACGGATGAATCAAGGCTGTTGATGCGGGATTCGAGAAGGTTGGCAGCCTGGAATTGGAACTTGCCCCTGTCCTCGGTCAATAGCGCGCCTAGGGACTTGGAGCCAACCAATTCCCTCAAAATAGACTCGGTATTGGCCCTTAGAATCGCATCAACATCATTGCAATTGAAAAGGAATTTTCTCGGATCGGTGACCACATAGCGGATGCTGCCCTGGATTTCCATGAGGTTGCCATCGCCTGTGATCATGACTGCTTCATCGGGAACCCTGTAAAATCCCTCGCTTTCATGCCTGCTGGTCCAGGCGCCCGATTCAGATGAAACTTTTCCGTTGGAAAGAGTACGGAAGCCGATTTCAATGGTGCGGACTTTCGCGGGTTGTATGCGGGTGACTTTTTCGAATGGGAAAGGCAGGCGCCAGTGGAGGCCAGGTTCCAGTTGGTCATCAAGAAGCCTGCCCAATCTTTGGACCAATCCGATTTCATTTGATTGGATCTGGATCAATCCCAATGAAAGCCAGACCAAGATGATAGCCGATGAAAAGCCTGCCAAGACTTTCTGCCAGTTGTGAAAGACAAAATCAATATGCTCATCGATGTCGAGAATTCTATCGAGGAGGGAACCAGCCCCGTCAGCAAGCTTGGAAAGTGATGAGGAAGCCGCAAGTGATGACTCCCGCTGAAACCATAGAAGTCGCATTGAGTTCAACAGCACCGCGAAGGACCCGAATTGATGATAAATGACTGCAAAGAGTGGTGATTGTTCCATCCAGTCAGTTGGTGCGAACAATGGCCAGAGCCATCCTGTTATCACAATTCCAACAATGTTGACGCCAAACGCGAAGTAGATGATGTTCTGGTT
>SYCV01000193.1 GCA_005786805.1 Planctomycetia bacterium
CCATCGGCAAAGAGGCGAAACTTCCTGTTCATATTTCACATATCAAGGTTTCAGGGAGGTCGGTTTGGGGTAAATCAAGCGATGTCCTGGCTGTTTTGATGCAGGCAAGAAAAAATGGCATAAGAGTCACCGCGGACCAATATCCTTACATCGCAAGCAGCACCTCGCTTACAGCCACGGTTGTTCCAGCCCGGTTTCGTGAGGGTGAGCGTGCGGAATTAGTCAAGCGATTTGAGGACTCTGAACTTGGGGCGTTGTTAAGGAAAGCAATTGCGGAATCCCTGGAAACAAAAAATGGCGGGGCAGACTTGAGGATAGCATCCTATGCCCCGATGCCGGGGTACGCGGGTAAAACTATTGCAGAGATTGCGAAAATGACTGGAAAATCCCCGCTCGATGTTGTGGTTGAGATCGAGAAAAAGGGAGGCGCCCAGATTGTTCATTTCGGAATGAACGAGGAGGATATGCGCTTGTTCATGAGGCAGGATTTTGTCGCCACCGCGAGCGATGGGGGCTCCAAGGTTCCCGACACTGTTTCCGTGCCCCATCCCCGCAATTATGGGACCTTCCCCCGCAAGATTGGGTTGTATTCCATCCAGGAGAAGCTGATCCCACTTGAGATGGCGATTCGTTCCGCGAGTGGCCTGCCCGCCGATATCATGGGACTCAAGGATCGCGGTTACCTCAAACCGGGATACTACGCGGATATTGTGGTGTTCAACAGGGATACTTTTCGCGATAAAGCCACATATGACAAGCCCCACCAATATGCTTCTGGAATCACCCATGTATTGGTCAATGGTTCCTTTGCGATCATGGATGGAAAGTCAACGGGGAAGCTTGCCGGGAAGCCTCTCAGGAAAACCGACCAACCCAAGTGAGTTTGGTATTTGCCATCAATTGATTGCTTCCAAAATGTCATAATTTGCTGTAGATTATTCCTATGCGAATTCCATGTGTGATTTTACTTTTGCTGTTTTCAGTGACGCTCCTTGCGGGATGTGGCGATGTTGGTGTTCGCAAGGGTGATTTTCTTGAGTTAAAGCCAGCGGCTTTGCAGTCCTGGGTTGAGGGTGTCGCGCACGATGTTTTGCTTCGGGTGAATTTAAAACGCAATTCGGTTGATCGCTGGTTGATGATGCAGGAGGGAGTGAATCTGCCTGAGATCATGATTCTTACAAGGTTCCAGGATTCTGATGGTTTGATAAGCGAACCATTGGAGCAGCCTTTCATGAAGGATTGCTGAGCGAGTTCAAAAGATCCCTTTGTGGCCTCGGTCGAGACCAGCAAAGTGCCTGAAGGAACCAAAAAAGTGATGGTTGAGATATTCTTCCCCAAACTACCGGAAGGGGTTCGTTCTGAATCTGTCAAACTGGAGTTTGATGTTGTAAAGCCGATGGTTGAATCTAATACTCCCTCGTCGTGATAGAATAGAGTATGGTTGTCGAAGTTGGTATCATTTATCTAATGTTAACCATCTAAATGCATTTTTAAATAAGGGAAATCACCATGCAATCAATCGCAACATTCTGTTTGATTTCCTTTGCGCTCGCGCAGGCAGGCCCCTTGGAAGTTTCAATCAAGAGTCTTGAGGGCAAGCCGGCGAAACTTTGGGATCATGCGGGCAGCAAGGCGACGGTTGTGGTTTTCATGCAGTTTGAATGCCCGATCAGCTCCGAATACAGCACCGAACTATCCCGACTCCATTCCCTGTATAAATCCAAGGGTGTGAACTTCATCGGGGTTATCCCAAATTCCGATTCTGATGAGATGCTTAAAAAAGATGCCCGTGATTACAAGATCAGTTTCCCGGTGCTGCATGATGGCAAACTGGAGTTGGCCGATTCATTGGGAGCAAAAATCACGCCGGAGGTGTTCCTGCTTGATATAAAAGGAACCGTGATTTATTCAGGTAGAGTGGATGATTCCTGGACCGAGCGCCTGCGCAGGAATGTGGCTCCCAAAAAAAGAGACCTTGCCTGGGCGATTGAATCCCATCTTGATGGTAAATCGCCCGAGGTGAAAAAGACCGAGGCTGTGGGTTGCCCCATCAGCAGGCCTTTGCCCAGGGTTTCCAAGGGCAAGGTGACTTATCATCGGGATATCGCCCCGATCATCCAGGAAAAATGCCAGGCTTGTCATCGGTCGGGCGAAGTGGCCCCATTCACGCTTGCCAGTTTTAATGACGCGGTCCGGTGGAAAGATCTTCTCGTGGAGGTGGTTGAGAAAAAACAAATGCCCCCATGGTTGCCCAGTGGGGGCTTGCATTACCGGGGCGAACGCAGGTTGAATGATGCTGAAATCGCACTTATACGGGATTGGGTCAAGGGTGGATGTGCGGAGGGTGAATTTGCAGATGCGCCTTTGCCCAAGCGATTCACCGAGGGTTGGCAATTGGGCGAGCCTGACTTGATCTTGGAGGCACCCGAGGAGATGGTTCTGGCACCCACCGGAAAGGATCTTTTCCGCTGCCTGGTTTTGCCCACCAACCTGACCGAGGACAAAGTTGTGGTGGCTTATGAGCTTCGACCCGGCAACCGCAGGGTCGTGCATCATACCCTTCATTTCCTTGACACCCAGGGCAGGGGTAGGAATTTGGAAGCTGACTGGAAGAAAAAAAATGGAGCAGGAGAGACCAAGGGGGACAGCGGGCCAGGTTATACTTCCCCGATGGGGGTTGGTTTTGCCCCTACGGGAGAAATGGGCGGCTGGGCCCCAGGCATTTCACCCAAGTTTCTGCCAGATAACATCGGTTATTTTCTTCCCAAAGGTTCTGATTTTATTGTCCAGGTGCATTACCACCGTACCGGAAGGGAGGAGAAAGATCGCACCCGCGTTGGCCTTTACTTCGCCAAAAAGCCCGCCCAGCGTTATGTCCAACCGCTTGTGATACCCGGGCAGTTTCTTGTCATACCCGCCAATAAACCTGATTTCACAGTTCGAAATACCATCTGGCTTGGGCAGGAGGTGTTGATGCATTCGGTTGATCCGCATATGCATCTTATTGGCAGGAAATTTGTAATGACCATCACCCCACCGGATGCGAAGCCTTTCGAAGCCATCCGGATTGATGAGTGGGATTACAACTGGCAGGAAATTTATTTTCTCAAGGAACCCATGAGGCTAAAGGAAGGCACAAAAATTGAAATAGAAGCTGTGTTTGACAACACCAGCAATAATCCCCATAACCCGAGCATTCCTCCAAAATGGGTTAAATTCGGGGAACAAACCACGGATGAAATGTGCTTCATGTTCGTGGGTGTCACCACGGATGACAATTCCCGCGTGGCGGTCCGAAAGTCTGAAAATGGACCAATCAATAAAAGGCCCGGCACCATCGGCCCCAAAAAACAGCCTTGATCGCTGAACAGGCTTAGCCTCCTTTTTGATCATCTGCATCATTGCCTGATTAAAGTTATGGCCAGCTTGATTTCCCGGTTATATCCTTGTGGGTATACTTAAACCTTCACGAGATTTGTCCATGACCATAAGAACTCTTTCCGTGGGCCACAGTCCAGACCCTGATGATGCCTTCATGTTTTACGCCCTCGCGCATAACAAGATACCCACGGGAAACCTGGCGTTCGCCCATGAACTTCAGGACATTGAGACTCTTAACCGCAGGTGCTTGAAACAGGAACTTGATATCTCGGCGGTAAGCCTCCATGCCTTCGCCTATCTGTCTGACAAATATGCCTTATTATCCAGTGGTTGCAGCATGGGCGATCGCTATGGTCCCATGGTTGTCGCTAAAAAAGCATACACCATTGAGGAACTTAAAAGCTTGCGCATCGCGGTTCCCGGAACGCTGACGACTGCGTTTCTTTCCCTTAGCCTGCTGCTGGGCTCTAAGTTTAATTATGAAATAGTCCCTTTTGATCAAATTCTCAACGCAGTGGAACAGGGAAAAGTCGATGCGGGATTGATTATCCATGAAGGTCAGCTGACTTTTCAAAACCAGGGACTAAAGCTGGTTGTCGACTTGGGAGTTTGGTGGTTTGAAAAAACCGGACTTCCACTTCCCCTTGGTGGTAATGTCGTTCGCAAGGACCTTGGTCATGGCATTATTTCTGAGGCAAGCAGGCTCATCCGTGAGAGTATTCATTACGGGCTACAGCATCGCAAGGAAGCCCTTGCTTATGCACTGAAATATGGCCGCGACCTTGACCAAGGCCTTGCGGATAAGTTTGTGGGCATGTATGTGAACGATTGGACAGTGGATTATGGGGAAAAAGGGCGCAAAGCAGTGCAAATGCTATTAACAGAAGGGCATAAGGCAGGCGTTATACCCCACCCCATACAAGTCGAATTTGTGTGATTTTTGCTTGAAAGTTCTATATTTTTCACTGTTTCTTTGAAAAATAACCCCAGTTCCGAATATACTATTAAGTTAGTTGGGATTATTCGGGGAACCCTCTCACTTCCCCTTTTATAAATGCTGGAATTCTCTATAGTTAAATGACCTAAGGTTTTGTTTATCCCATTGGGAGGGCTTGGATCATGAGTGAGCACAAAGGACATCTTCAATCTGGCGCGGACATCCTTGTCCAATGTTTGATCAATCATGGCGTGGATGTCATCTTTGCATATCCGGGTGGTGCCAGCATGCCCTTGCATCAATCTCTGACCAAGGTCTCCGATAAACTTCGCACCATACTTCCAAGGCATGAGCAGGGCGGTGCCTTTGCCGCTGAAGGCTATGCTCGAACCACCGGCAAAGTCGGTGTTTGCATGTCCACCAGTGGACCAGGCGCGACCAATTTTGTAACCTCGCTTGCGGACGCCAAGATGGATTCCTGCCCCATCATGTGCATCACCGGGCAGGTAAGCACTCCAGTAATCGGAACCGATGCCTTCCAGGAAACCCCAATTGTTGAAGTTTGCAGGGCTGTCACCAAGCATCATTACCTGATCATGCGCACCGAGGATATAACCCGCGTGATGAAAGAGGCTTTTTACATTGCCACCACAGGCAGGCCCGGTCCCATCATCATTGATGTTCCAAAAGATGTGCAGATGCGAAAAATAGTCGCGGATTATGATCCACCCATGAACTTGGCGGGCTATGCCCCCGAACGAAGGGCAACCCGCGAGGAACTTGAAAAACTTCTTGAAATGCTTCGTGCAAGCAAGAAACCCATCATCTATGCGGGTGGTGGTATTATCAGTGGTGGAGCATCCGAACATCTTCGCGCCTTTGCCGAAAAGACCGGCGTTCCTGTCGCGATGACTCTTCTTGGCCTTGGAGGTTTTCCTTCTGAACATTTCCTAAGCTTGGATATGCTCGGGATGCATGGAACCGTTTACAGCAATTACGCGATCAATGAGGCTGATCTGCTGCTCGCTTTTGGTGTTCGCTTCGATGACCGTGTCACAGGCAAGGTCACTGAATTCGCCAAGCATGGGAAAATTGTCCACATAGACATCGATCCCTCCGAACTTAACAAGATCAAGAAGGCGGATCTTCCAATCCATGGTGACATAGCCATGGCTTTGCAGGACCTTGTTCGCATGATTGACGCCCGGCCCAAGGGTGCGCCATCCCTTACCGCCGGCCATCAGGAATGGATCAAGCAGGTTGAACACTGGCGCGAAACCGAACCCCTTCGCTGTGAACCCCGCAATGATGCGATCATTCCTCAGTTCGTGATCAAGCGCATGTGGCAGATCCTCAAGGATCGAAACATGCTTGAAGACACGATCATTACCACCGGTGTTGGCCAGCACCAGATGTTTGCCGCCCAATTCTTCAAGTTCAACTCTCCCCGGACCTGGGTGACAAGTGGCGGGCTTGGATCGATGGGATTTGGATTACCCTCCGCCATGGGCGCGCAGGCTGCAAATCCCCTGAAGACCGTCATCGATGTTGATGGAGATGGCAGCTTCCTGATGAATGTGCAGGAACTTGCCACCTGCTTCACTGAAAAACTTCCCGTCAAGGTTTTGCTGTTGAACAACCAGCACCTTGGCATGGTGGTGCAGTGGGAGGATCGTTTCTTCGAGAGCAACCGAGGCCATACCTATCTGGGTGCAGGGTTTAATGAACCCCCCTACCCTGATTTTGTGACCATCGCCAAGGGTTTCCGTGTGGGCACCAGGCGCATCACCGATCCAAAGGATCTAGATGAAGCCCTGATCGAAATGATCGAATCGAAAGGCCCCTATGTGCTTGATGTGATGACTCCCCATCAGGAACATGTGTTGCCGATGATTCCTTCCGGCATGACCGTCAAGGATATCATCAAGGTGTGATTTGCATTAATTTGGTCAATTAAGAAAAAGCCTGTGGGATGAATTCCTCCAGGCTTTTTGCAAAATGAGATGTCAATGAACACTTTCAAGGTTTTAAAAATTAAGGAATGAAGCATGGTTTATCGAAGTATTAAAAAGGCGTTTACTTTGATAGAACTATTGGTGGTAATTGCGATTATTGCGATTTTAATTGGTCTATTACTTCCTGCGGTGCAAAAAGTCCGTGAAGCTGCCGCAAGGATGAGTTGTGCCAACAACCTTAAGCAAATTGGCCTGGCATTTCATAATTATCACTCAACCTATAATTGTTTTGCACCCGGTAGAACAGATCCCGAGGCCACCTGGGCCGTGTTCATACTGCCCTTCATGGAAGGTGATGCCACATTCAAACTTTGGGACATGACCAAGGCGTTTTATCAGGCCCAAAACAAAGTTGCTCGAGAGACCACGGTAAAAGCTTACATCTGTCCGGGAAGGAGGTCGGCCTCGACAGCAGGGCTTAGCATTTCGGGCGACATCCCTGATTCCACCACTTATGGCACGACGCATATTCCCGGTGCTTTGGGTGATTATGCCATTTGCTCGGGTGATCCCTCTGGGTCGGGTGATTATTGGTGGTCTCCAAGCCCAAGCCAGCCAAATAAAACTCCTTGTAATGGCATTGGCATTGTTAATATTGACTGGGAAACAAAGACTGGCACCCGCTATTTAAAAATTAGCGATGTATCCGATGGTCTTTCAAATACTCTTCTTGTTGGTGAAAAACATGTCCCGCCTAATCAACTTGGTAAAACCGGGTATGATAATTCCATCTTTAATGGTGATAAAACTGGTGCGAGGCGCATGGCAGGCTCTGCTACCGCCCCGGGAACTGGCACCTCTGTCATCGCCAAGTTTCCAACTGATCAAACCTCTGGTGTGTTTGGAAGCGCCCATCCCGGTATTTGCCAGTTTGTCTTGTGTGATGGCAGTGTTCGTCCCATTCGTACCACTATTTCCAATGATTCCTTGCGAAAGCTTGCCAATCGCATGGATGGCGAAATCGTCGATAGCAATGACTATTAACCTGGTCGATTGAATCGTCTTAAAAATTGAATTTTCGCTCATTGAAATTTAATACTTACACCCAAATTTATACATGTTCATTGGATTTCAACTCACCCACATAATTCAATTGATGTTTGAGGTTTGCAAAATTTGAGTTATAGTTGATAGTTAAATCATGCCTGTGATGACTTGGATTTGTTCCTTCGGCTTTCCGTGGCTTTAATATGAAAAACCACTTCAATATCTTGGTTTTAATTTGTTTGATCC
>SYCV01000194.1 GCA_005786805.1 Planctomycetia bacterium
TAACAATATTATTTGAGCTATTGCTTTGAAAGAAATGATCCACAACAGAAATGACCACCTATCAAAGATTGGATAGAACTGCTTTGTTTAACCGCTTGCAAGGTTGCTTTAAGGGTTTACCTGAAGCAAACACCTTTTCTGGCGGACGCACCGAGGCTCTTCGGAAATTACATGCGTATGATCCTGCCTCTTATGGCCGTAGTCGAAATCATATCAACTCCGCAGTCTCACGGCTTTCGCCTTATTTACGGCATGGCATGATATCCCCGGTTGAGGTGAAAGATCATCTAGGCTCTAAATTCCCAAATGAACCAACTCGTATTGAGGAGTTTCTCCGGCAATTGGCTTGGAGGGACTTCTTCGAGAAAGTCCTTGCCTGGCATGGTAATGGGTTAAACGAGGATCTTGAAGAACCAAAGCATGGTGTTGCCCGGTCCCACAAGATACCCCTTGATGTGTTGAAAGGCGACACAGGCCTTCCATGCGTTGATGGAATGCTTGGAGAACTTTTCGAGCAAGGTTATCTGCATAACCATGCGCGACTGTGGTTCTCAGCCTATCTATGCCATTTTCGAGGGGTGCGGTGGCAGGAGGGGGCAAAATTATTTCGCCAGTATCTTTATGATGGTGATATTGCCAGCAACTCCGCAAGCTGGCAATGGGTTGAAAGCACATTCGCAAGCAAGCCTTACTTCATGAACAAGGATAACATCGCAAACTTCAGCAATGGAAAATGGTGTGATTCATGCAAAGCAAAATGCCCTTTTGATGCCGACTACCCCACTTTGCAACACCGGTTATTCGCTGGCTCGACAGCACCATTAGCGTCAAAAACCGCGGACAAAGATGTTGCGATCGGTACCACAAATGAAGCCCACAATACCATCGCAGATGAAATTCTCCCGCAGCAATCTTCCAAAGATCTGGTATGGGTGCATGATGCCGCGATGTCATGGACTGATCCAGCTATTGCAAACAATCCAAATGCCGCGGTCGCATTCGTATTTGATGAACCCATGTTGCGAACAGAACCCTGGGCTTTCCATCGCATCGCTTTCATCGCTGATGGCATTGATGATTTGTATGAGACATTGCCAAACTCAACCAAATTAATCCTCATAGGTGCCACGGCCGAAAGACTGACAACCGTTGCACAAAAATTTGGTGCGACCACGATTCATATTTCAGATCACCCCAACCCATGGGTGATCGAAACTATCGAGCATTTACGGCAGAATTTCAATGTAACTGTGCACCCCAAGCCAGCATTAACCGAATACCAATTGGAACCCAAACGATTCTCCCGTTATTGGGAAAAAGTCGCTGCACAGGTTCTGGGCTACAGGCCAAAGCCCAGCAAGAGGATGCACCATTGAAAAAACGCCTGGCGGTGATCTGGGTGAAAAGGGATGCCAGGCTGGCAGATAACGCCTGCTTTGCTGAAGCTGATAAACTGGGGCTTGAAGTTCTTCCATTTTTCTGCTTTGAACCATCCGTGCTGGCTGCAACCGACACCTCAGATATGCATATTCACGCGCAATGGCAGGCTTTAAAAGGGCTGCGGCAGGCACTAAGAAAGATAAAAGCAGATATTGTCATCGCCCATGGCGAAATCATCGGGAAATTAACAAAGTTGCACGATCAAGTGCCATTCTCACATCTTTTTGCGCATGAGGAAATCGGCAACAACATCACTTTTCAACGGGACAAGGCAGTCGCAAAATGGTGCTTGGAAAATGGAGTGGAATACCGCGAGTTCCCGCAATCCAGCGTGCGCCGGGCGGGAGTGAACCGGGACAAGCTTCAGCAGTTGTGGCAATCACGGATCATCGACACCAAACCCCTGCCGATCATGAAAATTCGCCAAGGGGAAGATATTCGATCCATGGCGGCCAAAACAGCATTTCCCAAGCTGCCTCAGTTTACCTTCAACCGCCTTTGGCAACCTGTAAGCGAGGCGGATGCTCATTCCACTTTATCTGACTTTCTCAATCACCGCGGGTGCTGGTATCGAGGGGGAATAAGCTCACCGAACACCGCCTTCACCGCGGGCTCGCGCCTGAGTGTTCACCTTGCATGGGGCACCATCACCACAAGGCAGGTTTGGCATGCTGTTCGAAACCGAATTTCCAACCTTGAACCAGACGACTCCCAGTCTGGCCGATGGAAACAAAGTCTCAACGCTTTTTTAAGCCGACTGCATTGGCGCGACCATTTCACCCAGCGCCTTGAATCAGAACCAGATCTTGAGTTCCGTAGCCTGCACCCATGCTACCGGGATTTGAGATATGAAAATAATGAGCACCTTCACAGCGCCTGGCGCGAGGGCATGACTGGCTACCCAATGGTGGATGCGGTGATGCGATGCCTTAAAGCAACGGGATTCATGAATTTCCGCATGCGGGCCATGGTGGTGAGTTTCGCCTGTCATATTCTGCACCTGGATTGGCGACTGATTCATCCGCATCTGGCATGCGTCTTCCGCGATTATGACCCTGGTATCCACTTGAACCAGTTGCAAATGCAAGCCGGGGTGGTGGGGATGAATGTGATCAGGGTCTATAATCCGGCCAAGCAACTTGCAGACTGGGATTCCAACTGCAGGTTTGTCAAGCATTGGTTACCCGAGCTTAAGAATCATACGGCAAAACAGATTTTAAACGATGAGATGCCTGCAAATTACCCAGCCCGGGTCGTGCCATTTGCTGAACGGGCAAAACTTATGACAAACCAGCTATACGCAATCAGGAAGTCAGCCGAAGCCAGGGAAGCCACAAAAACAGTGTACCTTGCGCATGGGTCCCGAAAAAATGAAAAGTTGATACGACCCAAACGCCCCAAGCGTACTCCACGACCATCAAGCCCCACACTTTTCGATAGCCTTGAAGAAGACACAAATGCGGAATAATGTTTGTGCTTATAATCACATCCGCTCTTTATCACCAGTGAATCAATCAGAAAGACTGCCTGTTTGGATCTGGGATTTTATTCTTTCAATCCTGGCGAGAAGGAAATCGGGCCACACCATGAAAACTCCACAGCAAAGCAGCACAAAAACCGAAACCGCACCCAGAAAATTCCAAGTGATCCATGCGTTCTGAAATGCTTGGTCTCCCATATTCAACGATTGAGCGCTTGAAAATGAAAAAAAAGCAAAAATGGCAGGAAATACCATCACAAGGTGAGCGATAAATGCAACCCATATACTGTTGAAACGCAACACCAAAAGCGCGAGGAAAAACCCTGAAACCAAATCAGGAAGGAAACGCACGGGCTGAAAGGATTGGGCTGCAAACATCAAGGCGGTGATCACTGCTGCCTCGATCATCCCCATGACACCTTTGAGATTCCCTAGCAAAAAACCCCTGAATACAAATTCATTCACAATCAATGGCAGCAACAAAAGTCCCATTATCGAAAACGGTCCCATGTCAATCACACCCCTGCCACCGAAGTTTCCCCTCTGCAATTCATCAAAAAGATTTTTGAAGACCTCAGCTTTGCCATCAAAAAGACTCAATTGTGTTGTCACGGGAATCAATGCCAGGCCAACCACGAGCGCCACACTAATTCCCAACCAACCTGGTGATTTAAAAATGATCAAACTAACAGGGCTTTTCATCCAAAAACATAACAGCAACCCGATGGGTATGATCCCCGCAACAGATGGGTCGACCTTGAAACCAGCGAGAAGGTTTTTTGACAGATGCCCTAAAAGAAGCACAAGAAAATAGGCCACCAAGGCCACACCAATCCCACTTGCAGTTTTATGGGCTGGCAATATCGATTTGAATATTGAGGGCCAATGAAACTGCTCGGCTTCACGGAACAGCACCTCTTCTCGGTTGAATTGCCTGACGGCCCACTTCAGGGCAAGAAAAGCATAACTTGCGGTCGCGCCAAGAACCGCCAGCAGATAAACCAAATGTCTCAGGTCAAGGTTTGAAGCATCAGACAATTCCTGGAGCAAAATCGCGATTCCCGTGATTGGCACGAAACAAGTGGGAAGATCAAGCTTGGTGCCAGGGGCGATGGTGATCAAGACCAGCGGGAGCGTTATCATCACAAGGGGCATCAAATAATACTGGCCCTCCCTGCTGCTGCGGGCATATGCGCCTATTGCCAGGCTGAGTGCGCTGAAAAACGCCCCCAATGGAAGCAGCAGAAGCAAAGCCCAAACCATCAACATGGGGTAGAACAAACTCATGTTCATGTAGGTCATTGAAAGGTGGGTTGCGGTCACCCCCAAGGTAACGATATTCAACAACGCTGTAACGGTGCTGAATGCCCAGATAGCAAGGAATTTTCCAAGGACTATCTCGCTCCTGGTCGCCGCACTTATGAGAAGGGTTTCCATTGTTCCGCGTTCTTTTTCACCAGCGCAAAGATCAACCGCGGGATAAAGGGCGCCCACCAATGCCCACATCACAAGCATCAATGGAAGTATGCGCTTGATAGCCCCCTGCAACTCTTTGCGAATGGTTTTTTGAAACCCTGAACCACCCGCCTTGCCGGTGTCAGGTTCAACGATCTCAATCACCTGGTGAAAATTGGAGGCCAGTCCCCTGGAAAGGAAACGAGCCGAACGAAGGCGAGACCCCCATTTGAATATCAAATCCCTGATCTGGCCTTCCATCAATTTGTTTGACTCATCCTTCTCGTTAGGAATAAGAATCACCTGGACTGTCTGCCCCAGCGCGACTTTCCGGGAAAAATTTGTGGGAAACACCAGGACAGCGTCAGCTCCCGCCGCGATGAACCCCTCCGCAGCCTGGTTAAGTTTTTGGGGATCTCCAAGATCCTCATTTGAAATGATTCCTTTGCCCCAGGTGGCTAATGAAGCAAAGCTTTCTTCAGCCCCATATTGGTGACTTATCCTTAATTTTTCGTCATCCATGACAAACAACGGAGGGGGGTGCATTTGGTCCACAAGTAAATATGCCATAACTCCTGTGGCAAGGACGGGAGCGGGATTAATGCCGCCCAGGCAACCTGATTGCGCCGCGAATGAAACCAATAGGGAGGATTGAAATTGCGCGCTTGAAACGGTGGAAACCTCGGCGGAATTAACCACGATTATTTTCTTTGGGCGTAGTTGCTGGCCGACGGCAAGGTTAACGATCAATTCTCCCGCAAGCGGGTATAAAACCAGCGGCAGTATGATGATCATGAACAAGGTCCTGCGGTCGCGGACCTGGTCAAGCAGGTCATGGCAGCAGATGGTCAGGATATTTTTAAGATTAGTCATCAAGCCACAATCAAATGGGCTGCCTGGTAATCAGGCCGGATCGGAGGGAGAATGGAATTCGCGCGCAATAACGGACCGATCAGGCCAGGACAACTCAAGCTGCCTTTTATAATGGTAATCCCCGCCGATATTATACCCCGGGATTCCCTCCCAGTCTTCTTTTCTTTCCCGGTGCGTGTGGCCGCTGAACAAATAGACAATCGAATCCCGGTATTTGATCAACTCCTGTTCCAAAAGTTGATTGCCTCCAAGTGCCTCCCAAAGAAGGGAATCAATGGTGGGCTTGGAATCCGGCATGGGAAAACTGATCGCCCTGCAGGCGGGATGATGGGTCACAACAATGATCTTATGCCCCAGTTCCGAGGCCTGCCGCAGGTGACCTGAAAGGTCTCCCACCACTTTCTTGGTGAAAGATTTGTCATCATGATGCCAGCGGATGAAGTTGAAATCATTATGCTGCCCACGGACGAATTTCTTGCTGTTCAACCTGTGGACCTCATCGGGAAACAGCGCCAAAAATTCAGGCTCACTCCAGGAGTAATCATACCAGTTGATGTTTCCCACGATGGAAAGGTTCCATTCATGCAGGTGCAGGGGTGTTTGGTCGAGGTAGTGAAAACCATGTTTCCGCGCCAGTTCCGGAAGATGCCTGGTATAGACATTCCAGGAATCACCACGCATATCATCTGTTGAAACCCAAATATCATGGTTGCCCGGAACCAAAACCTTCACGCAATCAAGGGAGGAATATTTTTCCAGGCAAGCCTCGAAGTTTTCCGCATGCCCGATATCACCCCCAAGGACAAGCACATCGGGTGTGTTGGCCTGCAAGGCATCGAGAAGCGCCATGTTGGCGCCCATCCCCCGGGTGACTCCCCAATGGAGATCCGCGGTGAAAAGCAACTTTAGGTTTTTGCTTGAGGGCATGAATCTTTTGGGTCCCATGGATTTTTAGTTGTCAGGAGGGTCGATTCCCATCATACCAAATTGAATGACGCATCATCAACCCGCCTGGCGGGAATGCCTTTCCATCCAACGAAGGCATTTACCCCATGAGGCATTAGCCCCGGGATAAAATGAGGCAAGTGGGCGGTTAATTCCCCTGGAATTGATCGAGTTTAAGGTCCCACCATCAAGTGCATGGCATGCGAGCATGGCCCTTGCAAACGCGTCCCAGGAGGGTGCCGGTATGCCGGCCGAATCCGTGTTCTCCAGCTTTTTCCCCAAGATGTTCAAACCAAGAAGGTGCCTGAGGAATCCATTACGGGCATGTGGACCGCAAATGATCACCCTTCCAGCTTTATAATTATCAGGGATCTTTTCCATATGATTCTTTATCATGTCCGCCACGAGATGATGCGCGGCGCAAAGCAGGTCTTCAGCCTCATGCTCCTTGATATCCGTTTTTATCTCTTCCAGGAAACCGAGGTGATCAAACCTGTTTTTGGATTTTCCCAGCACCACGCTCCTTGCCAGGCCGGCTTTCCATTTACACAGGAGTGATTCCTGCAATTTGCCCTGGACTGCGAGCTTGGAGACAAAATCCACCCCTGATGGATTCAGGTTCTCTGAATTAAGCAACAACTCAAAAAAAGAAGCGCATGGCCCGCCATTGATGTTTAGTACCGGGCATCCCTTTGCGAATCCTGAGATCTTAATCATGCCGCCGAGATGAAGCATCAGGACCGGGTTATTTTCCCTGCCGAACAAACATTCAGCGGGATATGAAAACACATGATCCGGGGAATTGGACCTACCCAAATCAACATCTGAATTAATGCAAATGCTGCTCAATCCAGTCGCCTGGGCGATGTCCTGCCCGGGCCCCCAGCCCTTGAACGCAAGGAATCGCCTTGACCCCTCACCCGCGCCAAGTGTGGAATCACAACCCACCGCGAAGATGGAATCCTCGCTCATTCCTGCCTCCTTGATTGTCAGGAGTGCCAGGTTGGCGAATTGTTCAGATATGATCTTGCAGGCATTTTCAAAATATCGTGATTCACCCGATGGCTTGTCCCCGGCCTTTGCCAGCCAGCGGCAAACCTCAAAAGGGAAAGCCTGGAACATCCCAAGCCGGAAAACAGGGCGTTCTCCCATGGTATGACCGGGAACATCAATTAAAACGGAATGCACGCCGTGCTCTCCAGCGCCAGCGTGCAATCCAAGTATCGTCCGCATCATGGATTCACCCAATGGAAATCAGGCAGCAAGTTCAACTTCCTGTTCGGCAAACTTGCCTGCACAAGCCTGCACAAAGCATTCAAAAAGCTGGGTATCCAGCGCGGTTGCGTTATCAGACTGGGGATGCCATTGCACCCCGATGCAAAACCAGGAAGGATCGACATATTCAATCGCCTCGACCACCCCATCCGGGGCGACCGCGCACACCCTCAGGCCCCTGCCAAGGTTTTTCACAGCTTGATGATGACTGCTGTTGATCCTCATTTCCTCATCACCATAAATTTCCATGAGATGGGTGTCGGGTTTGATCATCGCAAGGTGCCTGTGGCAATCATCCGAAGCGTCAAAATGCGGCATGGCCTTGGGAAGTTCCTCGGGAATATGTAAAAACAGATTTCCACCGAGTGCAACATTGATCTGCTGCATGCCCAAGCCGATTCCAAGCAGGGGCTTTCTCATTTCGATAACCCTTCGCACAAGGAGTCGGTCGGAATCCTCGCGTCTTTCAGGTATCATGCGGATCGATGGATGCATCGATTGGTTGTTCCTGCGCGGATCCATGTCCGCACCACCTGTCATCACCACCCCATCCACCATGGAAAGCAGTGCGTCAACATCCGCGTCTTTTGTGAAGGATGGCAGGACAATTGGAATCGCACCGGCCTCAAGGATTCGATCACAATAACCGCTCGCCAACCGAAACAATCCCTGTTTGCCTTTTTGGGAATAATGAAGATCCATATTTATGCCAACGATCGGCCGACTTGAATGAGACATTAAAACATCCTTCCTTGGAAAAAATCAAACAAAGACCAAGCTTTAAATTTCTATCAGGAGTCAAGGTTCCTGACTGCTCTAGAGGGGGGTATATAGCGAGGTGTAGAATGAAATCTCAAGGCCTATTTGCAAAAAAAACTCGGGGAAAACCCCCAACTTAACAGAAAAATATTCCCACATCCCAGCAAGGTTGCCTTGTCTGCCTGACTTAGGAAAATTTTTTGTTTGAAAATGCACCGGGAAATGTCTGAAACTTATCGGCCTTCACAATCCTTGATTAATTGCCTGAAACGGGGATCATGACGGATGGATTCGAGGTCTGAATCTTCCTTCATGTAACGAAAATCCGAATAACCCAGATCGATGGCAAGGCGCAGAGTCTTGAGCGACATCTCGACTCTTTTCAAAAGGGAATAGCTGCATGCAAGGTTATAATGGGCCAGGGCATCCGCGGGACGAAGCCTTACCAACCGTTTATCAATCGCCAAACCTTCGGCATATTTTCCCTTGAGCGTGAGGAGATTTCCCAGCACCCTAAGGACATCAACATAATCCGGATTGATCTTTAAGATGGACTGGTAAAATTCGAGCTCAAAGTCAGCTTGGTTTTGCACAAGTAACGCGGCTTTTTGGGAATTCCCTGGGACGACCGGGTTCAAATCCTCGCTGGGATTATTTTGTGATTGATCCATCTCAGGCTCCCATCAACTTACAATCTGATAACAATTAAATCTCATCATCTATTAACCTTTTCGATTATAACGCATGGATTCAATCCTGCAAAGACTTCAAATGAAAAAAGCAGAGGCGGCACAACAACCACCTCTGCTTTGAATCATCAGGTCAATCGATTCAGATTTTAATCATCATCGTCATCAAAATCTTCGTCGTCATCGTCATCATCATCATCGTCGTCGTCATCGTCGTCATCATCATCTTCATCATCGAAATCATCATCGAATTCGTCATCAAATTCATCATCAAAATCTTCGTCTAGGTCTTCGTCATCAAAATCCTCATCCTCGAGGTCTTCATCATCGAAATCCTCATCGTCTATTTCATCGTCGTCATCATCATCGTCATCGTCATCGTCTACATTGTCGTTATCATCTTCGTCATCATCATCGTCATCATTGTCGTCATTGTCATCCTTATTA
>SYCV01000195.1 GCA_005786805.1 Planctomycetia bacterium
TCGCAGTGAATGGCCATGCCGTCGTTGATTGGCGCGACCCTGAACCCAAGCGGATCATGGCTGGCCCGATTGGTTTGCAGCTCCACTCGAACACCGTGCCACAGGAATTGCACTTCAAGGGACTTGAGCTGACGACATTCCCCCAGGAAGATCGTCTTATCACCGTGAAAGAGGCTTCCAAATAAAGCAAAGCCCCTTCCTATGGGAAAATATGTCTGAAAGTTAATCAACTATAGGGGCCAAGATCTTTCTTTGGCCCCTGTTTTTTTCAACCCACCTCGATTTGATCGCTTAAAAATATCTCATTCACCTTGTCGCCACCCACCACGACAATAAGCATTAAGGCGGTTGGCCAATTGAACAAAAACTACCAGGCTCCATGAAATCTTCATGGGTAGAATGCGATTCATAGCGATCGGTTAGTATGGATCTTGAATGAACCAAATTTAGAACTTGAATCCAACACCGCAGCTAAGACCCATGAAAGCCTGCCTTATGGTGCTGTTTTGGTAATCAGGCCCAAGGTCACGATGGGTTGAGGAATTGGAACTTAAATCCGCGGTGAGTGATATCATATGTGCGAAGCCCAGCCAGAACCTCTCACCTTTGTATCGCAAACCGTAGGTGAACTGACTCTGGCCAACAGTGACAGCGATGGGAACCATTTCCGATGCATTGGTGGGTTGTGTGTTGAACACATATCCAATCGCGCCGTTGATGTGCTCTGAAAACTCATACTCGATACCGGTATTCAACACCCAAAAGTCTTGAAAACCAAGTGCAAGATTATTGTTTATAAGCCCTTGAAAATTCATGCCGCCCAAGACACTACTGCCGTAGTTCAAATAACCCGCTTCCACCGCGACCTTCATTTTTTCAGAAGCCTTGGCGCTCACGCCGAAAGAAATACGACCCGGGGTGGTGAAAGAATCAATGCCCAATGGAGCGGTGATGGGATTAAAACCCGGAACCACATAGGAAGTCTCGCCAAAATCCATGTTGCCATAGTAAGTGGATGAGGCATAGCTTGCACCCAGGCGAAAAATCTCCGTGATTTGATAAATCACACCCAGTTGGAATCCACCACCCACGCCTTGCGTGGTTGGGATATTAAGGACACCTGGACCCGCATTGAGATTCATGCCCAAATCCAGAATCTGTAATTTAGGCCCAGCACCCACAAATAATTTATCCGTGATTTTGTAACCCAGATTCACATAAACGGACTTGGTGCTGTAGGTGAAAGAATTAAGCATCGGATTAACAAGGTCTGGGAAATTGTATCGATTTGGAAACTGGGTGCTGTAGCCGCCTGACTCGTAAGCCAGGCCCAGGCCAAACCTTTCGCTGAGGGGAATGACTGTGCCCAGATTGTAGGAAAGGGCGTAGTTCACATCAGAATTACTTGTGTCCCTGATATCAGCCCATTGGTTGTTGAGGAAAATTGAATTGATCTTGGAATCAAACTTGGCGTATTCCTGGGTTGCGGAGGATGCGGGTTGCCTGATATGCGCCAGGCCGGTGTCACCAATCGAGGTTTCAGTCCCCCCTCTGGCATCCGCCTGGTAACTATGGCCGATATCCGAGATGCCTGTGAATTGAGCACGGGCCTCGGAAAAATTTCCAAGCAGTAAAACCATCATCAGGATACCCATTGGAATCAACTTTGATTCCCGGGAATCATTTGATTTAAACTTTCCAAGAAACATTAAGGCACCTTACAAAACCTAAAAACGCAATTTAAGTCATTATCGGCAATCTCCCCCCATTTAATGAACAAAACACGACACCATGATTCCAACTGCTAAGCTGGAAATAAATTTGAGAGCGATTAATATCAAATTCGAACTATGGGAATGAGAAAGATACACTGGCACTTGCCATTCTCTTTGTTCTACTTATTTTACCAAGCTGAACTTTGCCCAAAAATGAAGGAGAACGGCGATGGAACTTGACCAATCCGCATTGCAATCTTTAATTGAAGCCAATGGAACCGAGGTTTATACGGTTTCCTACGATGGAGGTTCCCCCGGGAATAATGGCAACGCGGGTGTTTTGCATTGCCTGGAAGCTTATTGGTCTTACGATGATAATGGAAATTTTGGCGGGCCCTACAATGACATCGATGAAGCCCTTTTTGACTGCCATATAGGATTTGGCGAAGTTGATCTCTCCATAAACAGCTCTGAACTTTCTTCAAAACAAATAGCATCAAGGCTGGAACTAGATTGTTCCGCCGGCCATATTGTCAACCTTAATGAGGAGCAATGGGTGATGGACAAAGACGGTGAACTCGTTCTTTACAACGAAGATGAAGACGAGGACGAATAATTTATAATCAATGGGGTGAATTATCGTTCCAATCACAGCAATCAAGAATAAGATATGACATTGAGATGATTTTAATAACCGCATGCCAAGAATTTTGGAGCGATGAATGTTTAAGCGTTTCCCCCCCATCGCGTTTCTATTTCTCATGGTCGGAGCTTTTCTAGGTTGGATGGTGGCATCAGGGAAAGTGTCCGCGATCTTTTTTCCCACCACAACTTCTAATGATACCGTAATTTCCCCTGGCGCCAGTTGTTGCTCAGATAACCTCACCAAGGAAAAAATGCTGGCTCTCGCTGTCACACCTCAACCCCAGGGCGACACCGCCAAGCCGAAAGAAAATAAAAAGCCAAACATCCTTGTAATCTGGGGTGACGATATCGGCACCTGGAACATCAGCCATAACAACCGGGGTATGATGGGCTATCAGACTCCAAACATTGATCGGATTGCGCGGGAAGGTGTTTCGTTCACGGATTACTACGGGCAGCAAAGCTGCACCGCGGGCAGGGCCGCTTTTCTTGGCGGCAATGTTCCCGTTCGCACAGGCATGACCAAAGTCGGGCTGCCGGGGGCGAAGGAAGGCTGGCAGAAATCCGATGTCACAATCGCCACAGTTCTCAAATCCCGAGGGTACTCCACAGGGCAGTTCGGCAAGAATCATCAGGGCGACCGCGATGAGCATCTTCCCACCATGCATGGTTTTGAAGAATTTTATGGCAGCCTTTATCATTTGAACGCGGAAGAAGAACCAGAAAACCGTGATTACCCCCGTGATTTGAAACTTCCGAACGGGAAGACATTCCTTGAAACCTATGGTCCCCGGGGCGTCATCAAGTGCAAGTCCGATGGCAAAGGCGGGCAGACCATCGAAAATACCGGGCCGCTCACCAAGAAACGCATGGAAACCATTGATGATGAAACCATCAAGGCAGCCAAGGATTTCATCTCTCAGAAGAACAAGGAAGACAAACCCTTTTTCTGCTGGTGGAATGGCACCCGAATGCACTTCCGCACCCATGTCAAAAAAGAAAACCTTGGCAAGTCAGGACAGGATGAATACAGCGATGGAATGGTTGAACATGATGGCCATGTGGGCGAATTACTCAATCTCCTCGATGAATTGAAAATCGCAGACAACACGATCGTTCTTTACTCAACCGACAACGGGCCCCACTACAACACCTGGCCGGATGCGGGCACCACCCCATTTCGAAGCGAGAAAAATTCCAATTGGGAGGGAGCCTACAGGGTGCCGACATTTGTCCGCTGGCCGGGCAGGTTTCCCGCCGGTGCCACCCGCAATGGGATTGTCTCCCACGAGGATTGGCTGCCAACTTTTGCAGCCATCGCAGGCGAACCTGAAATCAAGGAAAAACTCGCCAAGGGGGTTGAACTCGATGGAAGCCGCTACAGGAATTACATCGATGGTTACAATCAAACCAACTATCTAAACGGCCAGGAAAAAAATTCCCCACGCAATGAATTCTTTTATGTCAATGATGATGGCCATATTGTCGCCATCCGTTTCAACGATTGGAAAGCCGTGTTCCTCGAGAACCGCGGGCAGGCCTTCGGTGTCTGGCGGGAACCTTTCACCGAGCTTCGCGTTCCACTCCTATTCCATCTAAGGCGTGATCCCTTTGAAAAAGCACAACATAACTCCAATACCTACAATGATTGGTTCCTTGACAGACCCTTTGTTGTGGTGCCTTTGCAGCAAATCGCCGCAAAATTCATGCTGACCATGAAAGAGTATCCACCAAGCCAGACACCCGGGTCATTCAACCTCGACAAGATCCAGAAAATGATTGAGTCCGGCTCCTTTGCCAAGTGATCCCACCGCGAAAATACCCCTGGCATCCCGGGTCCAAAAATGTCGAGAAATCAGCAGGGCAAAAGCAAGATTAAAGTAGATATCCAGGAATCCCCCACACTCAAAAAGAATTGGGCAAGTTATGTATTTCCCCTGGCATTGATCGCGACAGGCTTTGTTATTTCGTTTGCCATGACATCTTTCCTGAATCAATCCAAAAAGTCCCCGCCAACAATCCCACCACTAGGAATGATTTGGATTCCTGATGGTAAATTTCTTATGGGAACCGCGGAAGATGGCCCCAACAAAAACGAACAACCATCCCACCTTGTCCAAATCAATGGCTTCTGGATGGATGAACACGAGGTTACCAACGAACAATTTCAAAAATTTGTCGGCGCCACAAATTATATAACCACGGCAGAAAAGGCCCCTGACTGGGAGGAACTTAAAAAACAACTCCCACCCGGAACAGCAAAACCCCCTGCGGAAAAACTTGTTCCAGGTTCCTTGGTGTTTTCACCGCCAGCTCTTCCTGTTAATACCAATGATGTTTCCCTTTGGTGGACTTGGACACCAGGTGCATGCTGGAAACACCCTGAAGGCCCGGGCAGCAACCTGGACCACAGGCTTGATCACCCCGTGGTCCAGATATCTTGGGAGGATGCGACCTCCTATGCCCGATGGGCGGGGAAACGACTGCCAACCGAGGCGGAATGGGAATACGCATCGCGTGGCGGGTTGCAAGGCAAACGCTATCCCTGGGGCGATCAGCCGCCCTCCGATTCAAAAAATCCCGCGAACATATGGCAGGGAACATTTCCCCATCTCAATTCAAAGCTTGATGGATGGGAAAGAACCGCGCCGGTCAAATCATTCCCACCCAACGGATACGGGCTATACGACATGGCAGGCAATGTTTGGGAGTGGTGCTCGGACTGGTACAGGGCAGACCAATACCAACTGATGGCGGATAAGCCTGGTAATTCAAGCCCTGAAGGCCCGGCAACTAGCTGGGACCCAAACGAACCGCATTCGCCCAAGCGGGTGACCCGGGGTGGATCATTTCTTTGCCATGCCAGTTATTGCGAAAGCTACCGCAATGCAGCAAGGAGGGGAACTTCGCCAGATACGGGCATGTCGCACCTGGGATTCCGTTGCGCGCTTTCAAAATAAGTAATGATTAAACCCATGCATCAAACCGCATAAAAAAATTGATACCTGATTCGATGAACAAATGAACTGGAAAATCGTCTCATTCAATCCAAACAATGCCGTTGCCGGCTTTCCGGCAACGGTTTGAAATCGGGAAGTCATTATTTTTTATGATTATTATTGAGGGTATCCAAAGGCCGCTCACCAAAAAGGTCGCGATACCCGGATGCGAATCTGCCAAAATGCCAGAATCCA
>SYCV01000029.1 GCA_005786805.1 Planctomycetia bacterium
CCTTTGTTTGTCATCGGCCTACCGCGCACAGGAACCACTTTTCTTCAAGGTCTTCTTTCCCAGGTGTCAACGCTGAGGCCTTTGCAAAATTGGGAAACCCATCAACTGCCAGTACCCCAATGCCTGGCTACAACAAAGCAGGTGGAACAACAGATTAAAACAGCCCAGGCGCAGATCGATGGCGTGAACAGGTTGTCCCCCGAGTTCATCAAGGCGCATGAACTGGGCACCACGGAACCAGAGGAATGCAATCCATTCCTGATGTCCTCTTTTTACGCATTGTTATTTTGCCAGTTGATTTACGCGCCCGATTATTTTCAATATGTATGCGCGTCTGGTTTCGGTGACAGCTACCAAATGCATAAGAGGCACTTGCAGTCCCTTTCTTTGAACAGGAGGGAAACCACATGGTTTTTAAAAGGCCCCGCCCATCTGGCATCGTTGGACCAGTTACTTGATGTTTATCCCGATGCCCGGGTGGTTTTCACCCATCGTAGTCCATTGGAATGTCTTCCTTCCATGGCAAGCCTTACCTCAATGCTTCGAATGGTCTGCTTGCATTCGCAGGATTTAAAATTGATTGGCCCTGGAATGATGAATCATTTGAAGCAGATGATTGATATGGGTTATCGCGCAAGAGATGCATGGCCTTCAGGCGTGACTCCATTTCTGGACATCACCTATAAAAATTTGGTAAGTAATCCTTTAGGAACCGTGCATCAAATATTAAGTCATTTTGACATCCCCGCTCCGGAGGGATTGGATGTTAGACTTGAAGAGTATTTGAAGAACCGGATCCAGCACAGGCATGGAGCGCCTAAGTATTCGCTGGATGAATATGGCCTTGATGAAACTGAAATCAAGATTAAATTCAAGCGGGAGGCAGACCTGGCAGGTGATTGATTATTGCTAGGATAATATCCTGATGATCGCCTTGATGATGGAAAAGTTGGTGTCCCAGCCACAAAATCCTGCAATTCCCATCAGAAATCCCAGGCATGCAGGGATTAGGGCGATATAAAAAAGTCCCCACCGTTTGGTCAACGCGGTGACTCCCATCAAAGCAAGGCTTAGTGCCAGTGTGGCGTCACAAAGATCGAACTGGTCATCCTTGTCGTTGAGTTCGTCATAGTCTTTTTGGGCCTGCTCGGCATCAGCCTTTTGTTTTTCAGCTTTTTTTTCCTGCGATTCGGCCTTTTTTCGAAACTCCTCCGACTTGGCTTCCCGATAAGATTTGATTTCAGGAGTTTCGTTGGGTTGAGGAACGCTTAATTCTGCTGAAACCCCCTCATATACCGCCTGCCTGATGTTCCTTGCCTGGAACCATGCCCAGTTATCATTCCTATCCACCTGTTTTAATTGCATCTGCTGGACGATGTTGTCATCCTTCACATTGCAAATACCTATGAAGGTTGCAATGATCACCACCATCAAGCCAACCCAGGAATCGAGTGGGTTGTTTGAATCATTTGTTTTTTCAGGCAGACCTATTTCAGGCATGGGGAGATCCTTTGGTTGTATTTGTCACAAACCTAACTCATAATAAAAATACATAATTAAAATGTCCAGTTATAATGGAAGGTTGATCCTTTTCTTTTTCCTCCTTGATCATTGTTTCCTATTGAACGATGATAAAAACATATCAATGATTTTCATGAGGATTAAAAAATGTTTAGCTTTAAAGCGTTTCTACTCCTGTGTCTTTTCTTTCAACAGCCTGATGCGGACAAATTGCTTTGGAAGGAGGCCGCGGAGATCGGCCTCGAAAACCAGGGTTGGAAGGAAACTTTGTCTCCCTACGACAGGCTTCCCAAAAGTGTTGAAAAAGTTGTGCGCCCCCCTGTGTGGAATTTATCCCGAAATAGTGCGGGGCTGGCTTGCAGGTTTGTGACTGATTCTTCCGAGATTCATGCCCAATGGACATTGACTTCGCCCAACCTGGCGATGCCCCACATGCCCGCCACGGGGGTGAGTGGGCTTGATCTCTATGCCCGTGATGACAAGGGGGCCTGGAAATGGGTTTCCAATGGCAGGCCTTCCGCGGTGACCAACAAAGCAGCACTTGCCACGGGGCTTCCCAAGGGCAAACGGGAATATTTGCTTTATTTGCCGCTTTATAATGGTGTCAAAGAGCTGAAGATTGGTGTAACCAAGGGTGCTATTTTGGAAAAAGCCCCCCCTCGTGCCGCTCATTTGTTGCAACCCATCGTTTATTATGGCACCAGCATTGCGCAGGGTGGTTGCGCCTCAAGGCCGGGGATGGCCCATACCAACATCCTTCATCGCATGCTGGAACGACCCGTGATCAATCTTGGTTTTTCAGGCAATGGCACACTTGATCCTGAGTTTGTTCCCCTTTTTGCAGAAATCGATGCCTCGGTTTATGTGCTTGACTGCCTGCCTAATCTTGATCCAAAGCGCATCACGGAAAGGCTCGAGCCTTTTGTGATCGCCCTAAGAAAAGCCAAGCCGCTTGTCCCGATCCTTCTTGTGGAAGATCGCACCTACACCAATGCCGGCATTCTTTCAGGGGTTAGACAAAAGAACGATAGTAATCGGAAGGCGCACGCTGATGCCGTGCAAAGGTTGAAGGACCGGGGTATCACTGGACTTTTTGTGCAGCTTGGCGAACCACTGATGGGGGATGATGGAGAAGCGACTGTTGACAGTTCCCACCCGACGGATCTTGGATTTTTACGACAAGCGCAAGTGATGCTTCCCACTTTGAAACCTTTGCTTCCCGCCCCTGCAGCGGCAAGGCCCGCGATCGAGGGATACTTTGACAAGCTTAGTTATCTTCCTAGAGAAAAGGTTTCATTGAAGGTTTCATCTGCTGCCGCATCATTCGGTGTTGAAATTGCAAGGGTTGGCGCCAGGCGTGAAGTGGTGCTTGTTAAAAATGACCTTGCTTGTTCGGAGCAGAAAATCCCTGACAACGCCTCCTCCCATGGTTGCGACTGGAAAGAATCATTCGGTTTTGAAATACCCGGGGATTGGCGCACCGGATACTACAACGCCACCCTGAGTGTGAAAAACAAGGATGGCAAGGTTATTACCAGCGATGCATTCTTTGTGGTGCGAAATGCCAACCCAGGCAAGGATTCTAAAATACTAATCCAGCTTTCCACGAACACCTACAACGCCTACTGCAACTGGGGCGGTTACAGTCTTTATGCCTATAATGGCAAATTCAAAGTTCAGGGAAGAAGGGTTTCCTTTGAGCGACCCATGGCGGGCCAGTTTCGCACCTGGGAATATCCCTTCATCAAATGGGCCGAGGAATCTGGGTTTGTTTTGGACTATGCCATCAACAGCGATCTGGAGCATCACCCTGAAATTCTCAAGAACTATAAACTTGTGCTAAGTGTCGGGCATGATGAATATTGGTCAACCCCCATGCGCGATAACCTGGAAAAATTCATTTCCGATGGCGGAAATGTCGCTTTTTTCAGCGGCAATACATGCTGCTGGCAGGTGCGTTCAGAAGATTCAGGCAGGGCGCTTGTTTGCTTTAAGCAGGCGTTTCGTGATGACCCGCTTTTTGAAAAAGGAGATCCCAAGCTTATTTCCTCGCTTTGGAGTCACCATCTGCTGAAGAGGCCTGAGAACACCCTTACTGGAGTCGGGTTCCTTTGGGGTGGTTATCATCGAAGTCATGGCCAGTTCATGGATGGTTCCGCCTCCTTCACAGTGCATCGTCCTGAGCATTGGATTTTTCAAAACACCAACATGAAAAAAGATTCCACTTTTGGTGGAAAGGACACCATCGTTGGTTATGAGTGCGATGGATGTCAACTTGTATGGAAGGATGGTCTTCCTTCGCCAACTTTTTCGGATGGCACTCCCAGGAATTTTTCCATACTTGCGACGGCTCCCGCGAAGTGGCACCCGGATGATTGCGAATGGTATGAGCGCTGGGAAAAAGGCCGTTTGGGCAATGCCGTGATGGGTACTTACTCAAATAATGGTACCGTGATCACCGTGGGCACGACTGATTGGGCGCATGGTTTGGCGGGTAAGGACCCAACAACCATGACCATAACCCGCAATATCATTGAAAAGTTAATGAAGTAGATTCATTTCCATTCCAACACAAGAGGTCCGCCCTCTTTCTTTACAGTGAAGGGAATTCCCTGCTGATAGGAATTAGGGACAATGTTGATGACTTCGGGAAATTCGGAGCTGTATTCCTTGATCATTTTGCCGGTGGCCTTGGTCGCTTGCACGATAATGGTAACTTCGCCAAGCGGGGCATCGGGAATCATGAATTTGCCATCGGTGATAGGGCCCTGGGCGATCAAGCCGACTTTTTCCTTAGAAATGACTTGAAGATTTCCTTTTTGAACAGCTTCCCCCTTGATGGAGATGCTTCCCTCAAGTTTTGCTGAGGGGAAAACAGGGGTTGATTCTCCACAACCTGATGAGATGATTATCGAACAAGTCAGGATCAGGTTAAACAAGCGGGTGTTTTTCATGGTTGTGAGACTTCGCCCCCTTGGGAGGTGGAAATACTTCTCCATGCGGTGGGATCAATATTGTTGGTTATAAAGCGGATGGAACCATCGCACATGGACGATGATAC